>JBNMNM010000046.1:0-12270 GCA_051275585.1 bacterium
TGTTGTTATTGGAAACCTTAGTTCAAACACACCACTAAAATTAAATGTAATTGGAGATGTTGTTGACCTTACAACACAAATTAGTCGCTATGCTGATAACAATGAAATTCTAATTACAAAGGCAGTTCTTGATTCTTTAGAAAAGAAACTTTCTACTTTGGAAGTTTCATCCTTGTCATGGGAAGGAAAAGAGATTCCTGTTTATTTAATTAGTGAAGGGAAAAATTTTAGTAATCAGCAAGTAACTCAGCAAAAGTACGAAAAAAAGAAAAAAACGGTTTCTCGAAATGAATTTGATGAGACATCTGCTATCAAAAGAAAAATTGAAGAAACACAATTAAAAAATAGCAAACAGGAAAAAGAAAGAAAGAAAAATGTAGAAAATCAAGAAGAGAAAATAGAAGCCTCTCCTAAAAAAGAAGAGGATCAAGGAGATGAAATGGAAGATTTATCTCAAATGCTAGAAGAAACTTTGGAAGAATCTGCAGAGAGCCTTTCTAAAATTTAATGAGGTGTTTCTTTCACTTCATTGATATTCCAATTAGGAACACGAATTACAATATCTTCAGAACCATCAGGAACACAACAACAAGCAAGTCGAGATTCTAGTTGAATTCCTCTTGCTTTTTCTAAGTAATCTTCTTCTCGATCTGATGGTTCATTACAACTATCCAAACCTTTTTCTACATAGATGTGACATGTTGAGCACGCTTGAACTCCACCACAAGCATGTTCAATTGCTTCCTCATTGTTTGCAAGAGCAATATCTAAGATTGAGCCAGGTAATCCTTTTCGTCCCAATGGAAACTTACTAACATCAACTTCAATTTCTTGATTTGCAGGAAGAATTGTTAGTTTATAATTTTTTGTGGGTGCTGGAGGAAGAGGAACTCGATATTTACGCATTACTTCTCCTAGTATTCATTATGAATTATTTTTTGATGAGCTTTTAAAACTATTGATGTTACAAAAGCTCTGAGTGGTAAGTAATAAAATTAGATTCTACCTAATATTTTATAGCTAAAAATGCCAAACCATTCATGAATAGCTACATAACTCATTGAAAGAGATGCACTAGATGGAAGGTAGTTTTGGATATTATGCCAATTTTTAGTTTTTCTAGAGTTATAATCTACATGAAATACATCAGGGTTTAAGCCAACAGCTTGAAAGCATCCAAGAGAACGAAACATATGAAATGCTGATGTAATTAGCAGTAGTTTTTTGAATTGGTGTTTTTCTACAATCTTTTTTGTGTTTTGAGCATTTTCGTACGTATTTCTAGAGCTTGGATCTATGATAATTTTTTCTTTTGGAATGCCCCAATCTTGTGCAAATTGATAGAGTAGTTTTGCTTCAGATTTATTTTTTTGCAACATGGAACCGTCTCCACCAGAAATAATCAATTTCTTAGCAACTCCTTTTTTAATCAACTCTAATCCCTTTAAAATCCGTTCAACGGCACCACTAAATTCTATGTTTTGAGGAGTACTAATTGATAAATTTACCATTCCAGTTAAAACAACAATTGCATCATATTGTTTATATTTTTTAGAAGGGACAAGTTGTTCTAAACTATAAATTCCAAAGTTCGAAAAAAATGGAGTGGCTGTAATATAAATTCCAAGCCATAACGACCAACAAAAGAATTTTATTTTTTTGGAAAATTTAGATTTAATCAATAAGATAAAACTGAGCAGAAAAAGAAAGGTAATAGGGTCAAGCAGGAAGTTAATAACTTTTGAAAAAATAAATAACATCAGCTTTTTTTAGAGATAGCAGAAGAAATCTTCTGCTAAAAGATTAAGGAGTTTTTTCAAAACCAATGAGTTCACCCATCTTTACTATTTTATCAGTTGATAACTGATGAGGCTCAAATTTTCCTTTTTCAAAAAGAAGAATCACAGTACTTCCAAGTTGAAATAAACCTAATTCATCACCTTTGTTGAAATTTTTTCTAGGAGCAACTGGAAGATGTAGTTGCCCTTTTCTTTTTGAATTACTTTCTAACTTGGAGTAATTCAGCTTAATTTTTCCAACAACAGTAGCTCCAACCTTCATTACACCAACAGTTCCTTTCTCTGATTCAATTGGGGTTAAAATTCGCTCATTCAAGCAAAATAAACCTGTAACATTTTTTACTGCAAAATCATTTACAGGCCAAAGACTTCCAGAAAAATAACTGAAATTTTTAACTGTTCCTGAAACAGGAGTATGAATTCGATGATAATCCGCAGGACTTAAGTAAATTGTTGCAAAATAGCCATCTTTGAATGTTTCAGCATATTTTTTTCCAACAAGATCAGTTAGCGAATATAGGATTCCTTTTGTTTGAATCAAAAGACCGTCTTGAATTTGGCCAAATTCAGAGACTCGACCATCTACAGGACTAACAACCCCATTTTCTGTTTGATCAACTGGGCGAGCACTTTCCTTTAATTGACGAGTAAAAAATTCATTAAACGTTTTCATTTCGCCAACAGGTTGCACTACATCATCTAAATCAATGTTATAGACAGAGCGATAAGCACGAATAAAATTTTGTAATAAAGGGGCAGGTAACTTCGCATCAGCTAGTTTTCCTGCAAGTCGACTAACTAAGTTCTTAGGAAGAAGCTTAAGAAATAAATATTTCATATGTAATCAATTCAAAATCAAAATTAAACTGGAAGAATTTGGTCTTCAGGTGGAGTTGGTGTATCAACTGTAAGAGCTTTTTCCATTATATCACTCCAAAAGGTCTCACCTGAAACAGTTTCCTTTTCTAACAATAACTTTGCAAGTTTGTGTAGCTTTTCAATGTTATCTGAAAGAATCTGATATGCTTTATTATAACTTGATGTTAATAACGCTCGAACTTCTTGATCAACAAGCATTTGCATATCGTTAGAAACCTGATCACCTTGATCGTAATCCATTGCTAAAAAGCTTCCAGAGTTATGATTAATGGTTAATGCTCCTAATTTTTCGCTCATTCCCCATTTACAAACCATGTTATTTGCAATGCCAGTAGCCTGTTGTAAATCTCCTTCTGCACCTGTACTAAGATCCTTAAAAATTAATTCTTCAGCAGCACGTCCACCCATTGAGACCATGATTCTTTGAAGGAGTGTTTCTTTGTCATAACTCAATCGGTCTACTTTTGGTAAGAATGCAGTTAAACCTAAAGCACGTCCTCTAGGAATAATTGTGACTTTATGAATTGGATCTACTTTTTCAAGAAATGCGGCAACAAGAGTATGTCCAGCTTCGTGGTATGCTGTTGCGTTCTTTTCTTCATCTGTCATAATCATGGATTTTCGCTCAGCACCCATCATTACTTTATCTCTTGCCCACTCTAGATCTTCTAATTCAACTTGATCTTTATTTCCTCGAGCAGCCCAAAGTGCAGCTTCATTAGTTAAATTAGCTAATTCCGCACCACTGAAACCAGGGGTTCCTCTAGCAATTGTTTCAAGGTTCACATTGTCAGCAAGAGCAATTTTTTTACTATGAACTGTTAGAATTTGGTGTCGACCTTTAATGTCAGGAAGACCAACATGAACTTGACGATCAAACCGACCAGGTCTGAGTAGAGCAGGATCAAGAATGTCAATTCGATTTGTAGCCGCAATAACAATCACGCCTTCAGTAGTATTAAAACCATCCATTTCAACAAGAAGTTGATTCAGAGTTTGTTCTCGCTCATCATGACCACTTCCAAGTCCAGCACCACGATGTCGACCAACTGCATCAATCTCATCAATAAAAAGAATACAAGGAGCATTTTGACGACCTTCCTCAAAAAGATCACGAACTCGACTTGCACCAACACCAACAAACATTTCTACAAAATCAGAACCAGAAATACTAAAAAATGGAACAGCAGCTTCACCAGCAACGGCTTTTGCCAAAAGTGTTTTTCCTGTTCCTGGAGGACCAACCATTAAAACTCCTTTAGGAATTTTTCCTCCTAATTTGTGGAATTTATCTGGAGCTTTTAAGAAGTCAATAATTTCTTCTAAGTCTTCTTTAGCTTCGGCAACACCAGCAACATCCTTGAATGTAACTTTATTCTCATCTTCTTCATACTTACGAGCTTGAGACTTTCCTACACTAAAGATTTTTCCAGAACCAGGCATCTTCCGCATCATGAAAATCCAAACACCTACCAATAATAGAAGAGGGCTCCATTGTAGAAGTAGAGAGATATACCAAGGGTTTCCTTCTTCTGGCTTGATTTCAATAACAACTTGTCGTTCACGTAAAAGGTCAAGTAGCTTTTTTTGAGTATGATTTAAAGGTCCATTTGTATGAAATATTTTTCCATTACGAAATATACCTTCAACACGCTCACCACGAATTGCAACACTACTAATTTGTCCTGCTTCAATAGCTTTAAGAAAGCGACTATACTGAATAGGAACAGAGCTAGAACCACTCCCAAAATTAAAACTATTGATAACTGTAAAAAATAAAGCAAGTAGGGCTAAACCCAAAAACAAAGATCGGTAACGATTCACTAATAACTCCTTATGGAATACAATCGTTGAAAATTTCTAGATGTAGTAAAAAATAGGTAGGGTATTTATCTAAGAAAATAAGTGTTTTATAAAATAATTTGAACCTTGAGTTTCAAGGTTTTTGCTTGATTCAGTATCAAATTGGTCTGAATTCTGTGAAGTAGGAATCACAATGCAAAGATCGTGTTATTTTGTCAACCTTTGCAGACCTGCTTTTTATGAATTTATACAGTCTATTTTTAACATGAAATTGTTTGATAAGAAAGAGACCTGAAATACAGAAAAAAGAAAATTTTTTAGGGGGAGTAGAAGTAGTTTTTTTTTAGGAGGCTATATCTGGAAAAATTTATTCGAATGTAAAAGTCCTGCAATACAGCAGGACTTATTTTCTATTCTTTAAAATAGTTCTGAAAGGTATTCTGACATTACAGCAAATCCACTGATTGTATCTGCACCTGCATTTGAGAAACTATGGAACTCTTTCTCAAAATGTTTCATTTGAGGTCTTCGAGAGTAAATAAACTTTTGAAGTGCTTCAGCTAATGCTTGTTCATGCTCTCGTTCATTTAAGGTCATGGTTGCAAGATTTCGCTTATGAGTATTGAGCTTTCGACTCAAAATACCACGATGTTTTCTCTCCCAACTAGAATCTAGTTTTAGATTCATCATTTTTTCTGTCATTTCGCTGAAGAAGAATTTTTCATCAATAAGCTGAATTAACTGAATACTTTCAAGAAGAGTTGTATTTGTGTTTTGAGCAAGAGTAATTACTTCAAAACTTCCTTGCATTCGTTCTAAATGAAGAATTTGTGTCGCAATTTCTTGGGAAACACCAACATCCACGATTTCTTGTAAATCATGATCAAATACTTCTTGGTCTTCGACTGAAAGAGTTTCAGTTAAAAGAGCTTGGTACTCTTGAAATGGTTGAGTAAATCGTTCAATCCATTCAAATGAAATTTCTTCTCGTGGTTGATTATTTAATAACCAACCAATTAAATTACGAAGAACTTTTTCAACTCTTAATAAAAGAGGATAAGCATCTTTTAATTGTGTTGCTGGTAGAGAATCATAAATATTTTGTCGAAGTTCATCAGCTCCAATAATTTGATTAACAATGGTGTAAACTTGCAAAATCTGAACTGCACTTGCTTGGGTAAATGCAAAAAGATGAGGAAGTAAGGTAACTCCAGTGTTATTAATCACCTTATTAACAAGAACAGTTCCAATAATTTCTTTTTCTAAACGATGATGGAATTGTTTTAGATCAAAACGGTCTCGTAACGCTTGTGGAAAATAATCAAGAAAGTATTGATATAGATAAGGCTGATTAACCAAATCAGATTCCATCACTTCTTGAAAGAGATACATTTTTGTATAACTCAACAAAGTGGAAAGAACAGGTCTTGGAACGCCCATTCCCATATTGAAATACTGATTAAGTTGGTTATTATTTGGAATTTTCTCCGTTCTTCGATCAAGCAATTTACTAACTGCTAAAAACTGAATGTGATTTAAGAAAACAAGAAGGTCTTCTTGTGATCGTTGGTGATCCATTGATAGGATCTTTCCTTGAGAGACATTATCCGCAAGGCACAGGTTTGTAACATCATCAGTTAAATCATAAAGAACTTGGTTTCTTTCCTCACCAGATTGAATTGCATTATTCTCAATAAGATTATTGAGCATGATTTTGAGGTTAACTTCATGATCAGAAATATCAACACCACCAGAATTATCAATGGAATCTGCATTGATTTTTCCGCCTTTCATTGCAAATTCAATTCGTCCTTGTTGAGTAATTCCAAGGTTTCCACCTTCTCCAAAAACAGCAGATCGTAACTCTTTGGCATCAATCCGAACATTATCATTTGCTTGATCACCTACCTCAAGAGCGGTTTCATTAGATGCCTTGACGTAAGTTCCAATTCCACCATTCCATAATAAATCAGCCTTTGCTTTTAATAATAAACGAATTAATTCTTCTCCAGAAACTTTCTCTTCTTCTGTTCCTACTAACTCTTTGATTTCTGGTGAAAGTTGAATTTCTTTTGCATGTCGTTCAAAAATTCCACCACCTTGACTAATCAAATCTTGATTATAATCCATCCATGAGGATGTAGGCAGGTCAAAAAGTCGTTTACGTTCCTCCCAAGTGCTTTCTGTCTCAGGAGATGGATCAACAAAAATATGAATATGATTAAATGCTCCTTGAAGACGAATATGGCGACTTAATAGCATCCCATTTCCGAATACATCACCATTCATATCTCCAATTCCAATCACAGAGAAATCTTCATTTTGAATGTCTTTACCCATTTCTAGAAAATGAAGTTTAACACACTCCCATGCACCACCAGCAGTAATTCCAATCACTTTGTGATTATATCCAGCAGAACCACCAGAAGCAAAAGCATCACCTAGCCAAAATTCTCGACCAGTACTAATCGTATTTGCTGTATCTGATAAATGAGCTGTTCCTTTATCAGCAGCAACAACAAGATATGGATCATCATGATCATACCGAACTAATCCTTCTGCTGGGATGACCTTTCCTTCCTTAAAATTATCAGTCAGTGATAATAAAGAATTAATGTAAACCTTATACTGCTTCTCTCCTTCCTCAAAAAGCTCTTTGCGAGAATTTGTGACTTTCTTTGTGATGAACCCACCTTTTGAACCTACAGGAACAATAATTGAGTTTTTCATCATTTGAGCTTTAACTAGACCCAAAACTTCAGTTCGAAAGTCATCTTTTCGGTCAGAGTGACGAATTCCACCACGAGCAATCATCCCACCACGAAGGTGAATTCCTTCCATTGCCGCACTATGAACATAAATCTCGCAATATGGACGAGGCAAAGGCATATGCTCTACAAGAGTACTTTTTACTTTAATCGCCATTCCAACAGTTTCATTTTGATGAAAGAAATTGGTTCGAATGGTAGCTGTCATATAGTTAAAAATATTCTTAAAAATAAGATCTTCTGTAACTGTTTTAACTTCAGAAATAGCTTGAATTACCTCCTCTCTAACCTCAACTAAATGGTCTTCATTTTCGTAGTTTAAACTTTCTGAATCTTGAAATTTTTGGAAGAAATAATTTCGTAATGCTTGGATAATATTTGGATTAGTTAGAAGAGCATTAGTAACTGTTTTCCGTGTGTAAACCGTTCCGATTTGTTGGTAGTAGTTGATGTAAAGAAGAAAAAGGTTAATTTCTTCCTTATTCAATAGTGCGGTTGTTAACAATCCATTGATTACTGCATTTTCACATTGATTTGTAAAAATAGCTTGAAGTAAATCTCTAAGGTTTTGCTTGTATGATTCAAAGTTTTCATCACTAACTTCTTGATGTGTGACTTGAAATGTAGAAAGCCATATTTTTTGATTTTCATGTTCTAAATCAAATGTGGTTTCTTCCATTACTGTAAGTGCCAGATTATGAATAATTGGCATTACATCAGTCAGACTATATTGTTGAATGTTGTAAATTGATAATTTTGACTGAGTAGCAGAGTTTCGTTTTAAATCAACTTGAAGTTTTTTTTCTTCTAACAGTTGGTGGATGTGAATAATATCTGCTTTTGCTTGTTCAGGTGTATGAACTGCCTGATAAAATTTACTAAAAATATTAGTAAAAGGTTGATACTGTGTAACTTGCTCTGATGAAAGTTGTTGAATTTCGTATGATAGTTCATCTTTCCAATTTGAAGTTAACTGAATCAACTCTTTCTCAAACGTGTTTAGATCAAGGTTAGAAAGTTGAGGATGATCTTCTGGAAACCAGTAAATATAATGAATGAAAATATTTTTTCCAAAGGGAAACCAATATTTTATTTCAGGAGTCGCTGAAAGAGTTGTATTAAGTTTTTGCTCAATATCATGAAGAATTTTTTCTTGAAATTGTCGGTTTGGAATAGAAATTGTCAATCTAGCATATTGACGCTCAGGCTGTGTATAGGCAAAAAACCGAGCTTCATTTCTTTCCCACTCAAATCTAGTTTGAGTTAATAGAATAGACATCTCTTCACGAGTAATTCGGAAGAGTTCATGTTTAGGCAACGTATTAAAAAATTCATGAGCTCTTTTATATGAATAGGATGTTTCAATATTGCTTAATCCCTCTAGAACTCCGTTCACTTTAAGTCGAGCAAGTGGAATTGAAAGAGCACCTTCATTTTTTGATTTATTTGTAAAAATCGTAGGAAAAAAGAAAACTCGTGCACTTCCATCTTGTGCTTCATGTCGATAAAGGATTAGTATAATTTTTCTTTTTCGGTGAATAATAGAGTATTCATTTAATTCAACTAAATTAACTTGTAAGTCCGTTTTAATATAATGATCAACAACAGTTCCAATGTCTTTAGGAAAAGAATCAATTCCATTTTCTTTTCGAAAGCGAATTAATCCTAAAGGCTCAATAATATGATCCCATGTAAGAAACTTGTGAGCATTTTCAAGTGCAATTTGTCCTGCACCTAAAAAAACCATATTTCCAGAATCGAACCACTTAAATAGTTGTCGAAACTCGCTATCTCTTAATAGTTCTGAATCTTGTCCTTCAGGTTTTTTTGATAAAAAACTGAGTACTTCTTTCACTGTTCCATAGTCATCAGTAACAGCCTCAATTGTTCCAAGAAGGTCTGTGAGATCTTCTTTCAGTTCTTCAATGTCTTGGTCTCTGACTTGATCTAAACACATACAAAGGTAAGCAACAGATTCTAAATCCTCTTGTCTACTTTTCTGGATTGAATTAATTTCTCCTGTGTGAGTACTCAAGGTAAGAATTGGATGCACCATTTGTCGGATAGCATATTTCTTTTTTCTTAAATATTCACGAACACTATCAACAATAAAAGGTCTGTCATTGACTGTGAATTCAATTTTTACAGAACCTTTTAGATAATCACCATCTTCATCATTCAATCGTTGAACAGCAACTTGTATTGGACTTGCATAGTTTTGAGAGAGGTAGTTAAAACGACTTGAGATAACAGTGAATAATTCTTCAACAGATGTGTTTAACAAAAATTTAATGGAAAACTGTTCCAATAAGATTTCTGTAAATTGTTCAAAAACATGATGTTTAGATTCTTCTACATGCTCGTTAATAATATTTCGAAGTTTGTATAATTGATCTCGAACAAGTTCTTCTCTATGAGCAACAATATTAGTTGAAGTTTTTTTTTGAGTCATTTGAACTCTATGAAAAATGATAAACTGTTTATATTAAATAAAGATATTTCGAACAATCTAACTAAAAAATGAGAAAAAAGCCCATAACTTTTTTGATAAAACAAAATTAGTTGCTTTCTTTGTAAAGTAAGTTTCATGTTATCTTTACGACATTTTTGTTATTAGACACTTTATAAAAAGGTTCACACTCTTAACTCTTAACTCTTAGTTCTATATGAAATTAATGTTTAAAAAATGTTTAACTAAATCTGATACAATTCAATATTTTATTTTTTTCTTACTGTTTGCTTTCTGCTTTTTTCTGTTTTCTTTGAGTTTTATCCGTTCTGAGATATTGCATGGAAATTGGTGGGAAAATGCTTATTTATTGATTACATCTGCACTCAATCCATTTTACATCGCAATCCTAGTTGTTTTTCCGTTACTTTGTTTATTACATTTACCTTTCCGACTGATTCCAAATGAAAGAGTCTCAAAAGTCTTATTTCATTTTGTATTCAGTCTTTTAGTAAGTGGGCTAATTACCATTATGATTATTGATAAGGTTGTTTATCATCTTTATCAGTTTCATTTGAATGGTTTTGTTCTAAAAGTTTTACAACAACCTGATGCTTGGAAAACACTTGGTTTATCTACAAAAGACGTTGTGGCTGTAGTTGCTTCTTTATTTGTAGGGTTTTTTGTAAGTTGGGGAGTTGTTGTATGGTTGGAGAGATCAAGGGTTACATTTTGGATACAAAAAAAGCTAAGTGGTTTTTTAAGAAAAGTGGTCTTTGTTAGTATTCTTATTTTTGTTTTATTAGCAGATAAAAGTGGTTTTTCATGGTTAGTATTCCAACAAAAATCATCTGTTTCATTACTGTCTCAAGCTGTTCCTGCTTATATTCCAGCTAAAATGAATGGCTTTTTTGAAGATAAATTAGGGCTGAAACCTCCAAAGAAAACATTACCAGAAATTAATCTTGCTCAAAAGAGAGTAAATTATCCATTAAAGCCGTATGTAAAACCAGTAGTAAGAAAAACTAAGCCAAAGCATATTATATGGCTAGTTGCAGATGCATTTCGCTCTGATGTGATTAACGCTACAGTTATGCCAAATACATATGCACTTAGTACTCGATCTAAAAATTATGTGAATCATTTTTCAGGATCGAATGGAACAAGTAATGGTTTATTTTCACTTTTTTATTCTATTCCTGCGAGTTACCTACATCCTTTTTCTAAGGCTCAAGTAAATCCTTTATTTATTGATGTATTATTAAAGAACCAATACCAATTTCATATGTTTTCATCAGCAGATATGGGTTGGTTTGGAACAGATCAAGTTATCTTTTTTAAAGTACGGGATCGAATTAAAGGTGACCTTGACCCTGATGGTGTGAAATCTGATCAAAAAGTGACCAATGCTGCAATTCAAGTATTAAAAAAGCATGATCGAAAGAAGCCACTATTTTTGATGGTATTTTATGATTCAATGCACTTGCCACACTTTAATCGAGACAAACATAGAAAATTTAAACCTTCAAATGTTGGTGGTGTTTTTGATCCGTCTAATAAAAAGCATCGAATTCGGGGGATAAATGACTATAAAAATGCGGCACATTATGTTGATAAGCAATTAGGACAATTACTTAAAGGGATTAAAAAAGAAGGTTATTTAAAAGACTCTGTAATTATGGTGACTGGTGATCATGGTTCTGAAAAATATGAACATGGTCATTGGGGACATGCAAGTGCTTTTACTAATGAGCAATTGATGGTTCCTATGATTTTGTCCTATCCAAATGTAAAACCAAGTATAGAAAAGAGATTTACCTCTCATGTTGATGTAGTTCCTACAATGATGGAACTAATGGGAGAAACATTTCCTTTTGAATATTACTCTACAGGACAATCACTGCTAAATTCAAAAAAGAGAGATTTTATTGTTGCATCAGGAGATATTAATCGAGTGTTAATCGATACAAAATATAAGATTGATTATAATCCTGTGAGTATTGTTCCGTATTATCGAGTTACTGATTCTGATGATAACTTGATTCAAAACTCGGAAAAAATATTGCAAGTGTATACTCCAAAAATTCTTAAGATGTTTAACCAGTATCGAAAATTTATGAAATAGCATGGTACTAAAAAAAACATCTAAACTAAATAAATAGCTTTTATATCCAACTATTTAGGATTATTTTTAATTGTAATTGATTGCAATGTAAAAGTTTGAAATTTTTTTTTACCAATTTTACCAAAAACAAGATTGTTGAAAGCACGCTTGGTTTGGTAGTCATATTCTCATGGAGCAACTTTGTGAGATAAGCTGTTTCAACAAAATTCAAGCCAATTGAATATTAAAATTGAATTAGGAGGCAAGGTTAATGTTGCAATCTTACTTAAGTGAGTTAGACGAACTTGAAGTGAAATTGGGATTAGTTGAACTTCAGTTATTACGATTAAAGTTATTTGAGTTAGAACTAGAACTTTTTATTATCTAGTAAGATGGTTTTTTGATAGTTACAACAATTTGATAATTATTTATCAAAGAAAGTGCTCTTCCCCGGCCGGGGGGGTGGGG
>JBNMNM010000047.1:0-12218 GCA_051275585.1 bacterium
TTCTGTTTTTTCCAAATCACTTCCACCATATAACAGGACTTGTCCAAATGGAGGGAGTTGCATTAAATTATCTTCTAAAGAATCTGCTGGTAAAGAATGAGCACCAACTAAATGATCTGCGGTAAATGCTTCTTGGGTTCGAATATCAAGAATAATAGGAGGTGGTGTTACTTTTCTTTGTTTTAAAAAATCAGCCGACTCTAAAGAAAATTGATTTGCATCAAAGTCATTTTTATTTACAAACTTCATTAGAACACTCTCTGTATTAGATTAATATCAATAAAATTAGCCTTTCTATGAAATGCTTAATCTTACTTTGAAAGTAAAACCCACTACAATAAATCAAATTCTTTTTTCTAGCTTGGCTAAAACTTCAACATGATGTGTTTGAGGAAACATATCCCATAATGTTACATCTTGAAGCTTATAGCTGTCTTGTAAAAACTGAAGATCTCTAGAAAAAGTGCCACTATTGCAAGATAAGTAAAAAAGTGTTTTTGGCTTATTTTCTTGAATAAAAGATAAAACAGCTTCTGATAAACCACTTCTAGGGGGATCAACAATAAGTAATCCTTTTGTTAAATCTAGCTTTTCTGGCAACTGACATTGTTTTGTTAAATCCTGTGGGTAAAATTTTACATGATCTAACTGTTTTAACTCTGTCTGCCAGTTTGCACATTGGATCGAATCTTCAGTAATATCTAAACCTACGACCTTTTGAAAAAACCGAGCTAAAAATAGAGAAATTACTCCAGCACCGCAATACAAGTCAACTAAACAGGAAGAATGAGTTAACTCTTGAACCCATTGCTTCATTCGACCTAAAATTTGTTGAAATTGAGGAGTATTTACCTGCACAAAATTTCCGACAGGTACTAAATATTCAAAATCACCAAATGATATAGGAAGATATTTTTCTTTTTGAAGTTGGTTCTGATAAACTAATTTCCTTTTTCCTTTATTTTCTCCAAAAACACGAAAAATAAACTTTAAATCAGGAAACTGTTCAGATAACTGTTGAAAGAAAAAATCAAAATTAATTGAACGTTGTATTCTTTTTTGAAGAATTTGGATAAAAACAAAGCCTTTAGAATAAGTACTCAAAGTTAAGCGATTAAAATTGCTTACTATCTCTTTAGGAAATTCTTGATTTAATAAAGAAAGTACACTGCTACGAATTTCTAAAAGGTTTTGATTTACTAAATAACAAGAATCTATAGGAACAAATTTCCGATTATCAAACCAATGAAAAAAACCTGTTTCCAGTTTTTCTTGGTGAACACGCAGTTGAAATTCAACTTTGTTTCGATAATGAAAATGATCTGGAGAACCATATACAGGAACTTCATGATCCAATGAAATTTTTGCTATTTTTTGAAATTGTTCTTGAAAAACTTCCTTTTTAATATCGAGTTGTTTTGAATACTCTAAATGCTGAAATGAACAACCACCACATTGAGTAAAAACAGGACATTTTGCAGAAATTCTTTGGTTTGAAGGCTCTAGAATTGAAACGATTTCTCCTTCAAAGAATTTCTTTTTTTCTTTTAAAGGACGAATTTCAATTAGCTCATCAGGAATAGTAAACGGAATAAAACCAGCCTTACCAGAAACGTGGCAAAGCCCTTTTCCTTCTGCAACTATTTTTTGAATTTTTGTAGATTGTACAGGCAATGATTAAACCTGAAAAAGAAAAGCGTTTTGAGTGGAAGTGATGAAGAGGCCTACCTCTTCATTCACATCTCAATTTATGCGGATATAACAGTTTTTCCAGATCGAATACAACTAGTACAAGCTCTTTTTAGAATCTTATTTCCACTTTGTAGAACACGTACTGATTGAAGATTTGGAAGCCATCTTTTTCGAGACTTATTATGAGCATGACTTACATTATTTCCTGTAGCTGGGCCTTTCCCGCAAAATTCACACTTTCTAGCCATTGTTCCTCTTAATGTTTAGGGTGGTTGACAACTAAGGTAATACTGAAGAGCAGAAAAATCCTAGATATCAAGAGTTAGAATGCTCTGAAAGTAAATTTGTTTTTGCTATTTAATAAAAATAATATTATTTCCATTAAACAGTTTCCAAAAAGCAAATACCGAGGCCAAAAAAAACTGAAAGTGCCTCATAACATGATCAATTAATATACGCAATGGAAAAACTATCTCTGTTCCATCTAATTTTAATCGTTTTTGCTGTTGGTATATTCATTATTTTGCGAAATCGAAAAAAATTAAAAAACATGTCAATAGCGACTCCTCGTGATATTACCGTTCGAGGAGTAACGTTAAAAACTCCAATATCAATTAATACTCCATTAGATTGTCTTTTGGCAGAAGGAAAAAATTATGGTGATGATTTTCAAGAAAAAAATACTCCGACTCTTCCTCATAATAAAACGTGTCAGTGTACGTTAACTGACTTCCAACACAAAAATCGAGATTGGTTTTCAAAAAATATTACTGAAAAATTATTTTTATCTGACATTGGGGAGTTAACAAAGATAGAAAAAAGATACTATAAATATCAATTACTAATACTAAAAGATACTACTGAAAAAAAAGAAAGCTACTTAGACATTATTCAAGATATTGTTGTCTCTCAAGAATTTAAGAGTAAAGTAGAACATCTGATTGAACAGGAGTCAACTACCTCACCCTAAAGGACGAGGCTTGTGAATGTTGCAAGCCTCGTTGATTAGGCTAAGGATCTTAAATTTTAAGATCCTACGATACAAGTGAATAGATAGGCACTTTGGAGTTTTCCCAGCTCCAAACACTGCGGAACAGGATGTAAACATCGCTACAGGGTTAGGCGAAGTCACCTGTTTGAAAACCACTTGATATCATTGCCGAGGGAAACCACTCGTTTTCCAACGAGAGTGAATTTAATCACTAACCAAAAAATAGGATGAAAGTTTTTGTAATCAGCATGAGAGGGAAACCACTCATGCCAACAAGTCCTCGTAAAACAAGGGTTTTACTCAAAAAGGGAAGGGCTAAGGTTCATAGTCGAACGCCATTTTGTATTCAGCTTAACCAGCATAGTACTGAATACGTTCAGGATCTTACTTTAGGTTTAGATCCAGGAGCTAAGGAAATTGGATATTCTGTAATCACAGAAAAGAAGGAGATAATTTCAGGTGAATTAAAACTACTTGGAGGCATCTCAGAGAGACTAAAAGAGCGAGGTTCTTACCGTCGAAATCGGAGATCTGGATTAAGGTTCCGAAAAGAGCAGTTTAGTAATCGGAAGAGAGAAGACAAGGCTCTTGCACCATCTGCAAAACACAAGATTGAAGCTCATTTTAAGTTGATTGAACGGATTTTCGAGATTCTACCAATCAAGACCTTGGTTTTGGAAAAAGCTAACTTTGACATGGCAAAAATTAATAATCCAAACATTGCAGGAGCTTTATATCAACAAGGAAATCTTCTGGGGTATGAGAATCTAAAAATGTATGTTCGGGCAAGGGACAAACACCAATGTCAATGTTCAGGATGTAGCAACAAGGCAAAAGAAAAAATCCTTCAAGTCCATCATATTGGTTTTTGGAAAAAGGATCGAACCAACAGAGTTTCAAATTTGCTGACGGTTTGTTCAAAATGCCATAGTCCTGCGAATCATCAACCAAGTGGTAAACTATTTGGTTTGAAGCCAGTTCAAAAAAAGCTGAATAGTGCTACAATTATGAATGTGGTGGTGAAACGAATTATCGAGAGATTCGATCCTGAAATTACTTTTGGATATGTTACAAAATTGTCTCGTTTAGAACTTGGATTAGATAAGACTCACAAAAATGATGCCTTTGTGATTGCTGGAGGATTTTTTCAGGTTCGTGCTGAATCTACAGATTTTGAGCAGATTAGAAGACACAGAAGATCCCTTGAGAAATTCTATGACGCAAAGTACTTAGACCTTCGGACAGGACAAAAAGTTTCAGGAAAGGAGACTTTTTGTGGAAGAACAAAGCGTAACAAAAATTTGAGTGGTGAAAATTTACACGTTTATCGAGGCCACAAAACATCAAAAGGCCGACGTTCAATTCAAAGGCAACAGTACTTGATTAAGTCAGGAGATATCGTGAGCTACCAAGGACAAAAGCAGATAGCTTCAGGAATTCAAAACTCTGGAAAATATCTAAAAATGAAAGGATTGAAAAAAGTAGCGAAGATTTCTGATGTGATTGTTCTTCAGCACCGAGCAGGACTGTGTCTTGTTTAAGTTAGTGAAAAAATCAGTGTTTGGTTTCTCGTTGTCAACCAAACCATTCATAAGTTGGCTTCTTTTTCATCCTTCACCTGAAGGAAGAGGTTTTCAAAGAAGCACTTCTGATAAAACTCCTTCTAGACTTTATTGATTATGACCAATACATACTTTGAAATTATTTCAAACGAATACAATGCTGACTTCAATCCTATCAATGCACCTGAAATGGCTGATTTGATAAACTCAATGGAGTTAGTAGGATTAAATCCGAGCCTCTCCAAGTTTTTGTATTCTGTAGAGGAAGAAGTCAATATGGCTTCAGGAAAATTCGCACAAGGAATTACAGTCAAACAAACAAGAACTCGGTCAGTTACAGCAGATAGTGTTCTTAGTAGTTCTTTAAAAATGGCGAAAAAAGTAATATCTGACTACCAACGTGGATTACATTTAGGACTCAAAAATTTAACCAGTCCTTCCTACGGATTTATTATTACCCAAATTTGCCTTCGAGAAGGATTTCCTGTTTTTATTTCTGGATTAGATAAAGATACTCAAACAAGAATGAGTGTGAAAATTGACACTACATTTTCAAGTATTCCTGTTGAATTAGAAGGCCGTTCAGATTTACTTGAGTTGTATTATCAAAAATCAAAACGAAAAACATCGTTTGAAACAACAATTCGTGCAATTCTAAACCTTCCAGTTTTACCCAAACCACTTCATAAAAAATGTCAAGAGATGCTTTTTAAACAAAGCACTCCTCAATATTGTTTAACTGATCCTGAAATCATTAATATTCTTCTTATTGCAGAATATGTTTCACGTTATCAATCAGGTTTAAATCAAGTTTTCGAATTACTTCAACAAGAATCAATTCCTAAAAATACTCTTCACTCTTTGTTTTCTTTTATTACCGATGGAATTTCCTACAAAATAGTAAGAAGTCGTTTAGAAAAATTAACTCATGAAGACTGGACAGGAAAAATCAACTCAAAAAGCACTTTGATTGATGCTGTTTACAGTAAAATTCGAGAACTGAAAAAAGATTCAACTGAATTTCGTCAATTTAAAGCAGAATTAGAAGGACTCTTCTATTTTTACCACTTCCAAGAAGATCCTAAATTAAGACAAAAAGTAATCTTTTTAGAAAGTAAAACATCGGAACAAGTTGAGTTTTATCATGGTCGAAAGTCATTTTATGCTCAGTTTTCAACAGTGCTTGAAAAAATACAGGCGGCTACTAGTCAAGAATCTAATGAACATAATGAGCTACCTAAAGCACTCAAAGTTATTATTTTCATTGAACTCTTAAATCTTTTTTTTGTTGGACGTTTTCGAGAAAACAGAGAGGGAATTGATCTTACATCATTTGAAATTTTAGCTCGTGAAACCTTACAAGCATATCAATTATTTTGTATGATGATGATTGATGCGTCTAAAATTGCACCAACAAAAAATGTATTAGGGTTAGCTCAAGTTTATGCGGATAAATATCCTATTCGATGGGGGGAGATTCCTCTTTTTACAAGGACTCTACAAAATCAAATTCATCCTTACAAAGAGTCATTAGAGTTTATTCGAGACTCTATCCTAAACAAACAAGATCAAGAAGATACTCAAAGAATTACATCTAGAGCAGAAGCATATTTACTCAATAGCTTCTCAGTTCTTCCTAAAATGCAGTTTGAATTCAATTTTCCTCCTGAGATGAACCGTTTTGAAGAAAATGCTATTTTTGCATCTACTTCACAACTGGGATTAAACTATCACTTGCTCAAGAATAGTAAATCATCATCAGAGAGTATCAACCCAATTTCTATTAGTGCGAAATTTTATAATATCACAAAATCAATCAATGGTTTTTCGATTTATAAAGGTTATCAACAGTTCATTGAGCAAAATGTTGTTTCTCTCTACAAAAAAATAATTCAAGGAAAACTAGACCTATTAAAAGAAACTCATAACAGCCAGCTTTTTTTCTACCTTTACAGCCAAATTATCAACCAATCTATTTATATTGATTACCACCAATTTGCGTCTATTTTATATAAACAAGGAATTCTTAAAAAAGACTCTCTTGCAAAATATGGTTATCAACCTGACTTTGTGTTTCCTAATCCTTTGATTCGGGATCGAAACTATATTCTAAAAAATTACGATGAATTACCTGAAAAATTAAAAGGCTTTTTTTCATCAGAACAATGTACAAAGCGAGCAAGAGAAAGTGTTCATGGATTTAGCTTTTTCTTTAATTTGATTAAGGAGGGAGTAAGAAAAAGCCCATCTCCAGCAGAAGTCTGGTTAATCAAACAAATTTTTCGTTTGCATAAAGATAACATCTTTGATTTACAAGATATTCAAGCAAAAGAAGTATTCTCCCAAAATGAATACACTGAAAATTTTTGGACTGATACAATAACGTTTTTATCAAGTCAGGAAGAATCATTTAAAAAATCAAAACAAACAACTCAAATTCTCTATTTAAGCCCCGAATTTGGTTATTTATCCTATTTTCGTGATTCATCTCATATTGAAATTAAAGATAAAACGTACCAACTACTTTTAGAATGTAATTTAGATAAAAAATCAGAGCATTTTGATCCATTAAGTACTGATTTTAATTCATTTTTAAAGAACCAACTTCAAACAACGCTTCGTCCACTAAAAAGGATTGGTCGTATTATTGAAGAGTATCAAGGTCATTGGATGAAAGTCCAAAGATCAACAGCATTGTATTTAATCAAGGAAATTTATACACAAACAAGTTTAGAAGAAATTAATCGAGATGTTTTAGCACTTTCTGAAATTTATACACTTTCAGACTCTGATAAACTCGTGATTGGTCCTCAAGCAAATCAATATACAAAATCAAACTTCAAAAACATCTTTCAGGAAATTCCAGAACCAGCAAACAATACTTATATTACCATTAATGATTTTTTTCGAAAAGTTCAGCAAATCGAAAAAATGTCAGATACTTTTAGTTATTATCAACAATTTTTGCAGGATTTGGATCAAAGTTTTTCACAAATCCCTCATATTCGACAGGCTCCAAAACCCGTTAAATATATGAGAAAACAAATCCGAGAATTAAAAGCATTATATGAAATCAAAGTCGAGAATATAACATTCGAGGAAGTTGAAGTATTACAAAAAACATCATTTCGACTCATTCAAAATTTTCGTAATATTCAGGAAGAAGAAGGAAATAGTCCAATGCGTTACCGCTTCGTAACTCGTGCATTGACAAAATTTCAATATATGCGACCTAATAATTTGATTAAAGATCTTTACCAATTCTTTAAACAAACCTCAGCAGAAAATAGAGAAGGAAAAAGCTATAAAACATTTACTGCACAGTTAAAAGAAATCGTTCAATTTCAAACACTTTTACAAAGGAAACAATATTTCTTTGTTTATGCTAAAAATGCTCAACTTGACATAACAAAGAGCTGTATTGAAAATATTTTATTCAACAAAGGTTGGAGTAGCAATATTTATGTGCATTTTCTTCATGATGATGAGTTCTTCTTTGAGTCCATGCTAGACTTAATTCCACCACAAAGAATTATCCCATTTCATTAATATCCTTGTTTGCAAAAGGATATTTGTGTTGATTTATAAGTAATTACAAAACAAATAAAATTTAAAATACGGTAAGGAGTTTTTATGATTGTTGTAACAGGCGGAGCTGGTTTTATTGGTAGTTGTATTGTTCAAGCTTTAAATGACAAAGGAATTACTGATATTTTAGTTGTTGATCGACTCCACAGTGGCGAAAAATGGAAAAACTTAGTTGGTCTTTCTTTTACTGATTATCTTGATAAAGAGGTTTTTCTAAAAAATCTAGCTTCAGGAAAGTATGATGGAAAATTAGAAGGCTTTTTCCACATGGGAGCATGTTCAGCAACTACTCAAATGGATGCTGATTACTTAATGGTAAATAACTATCAATACACCAAAACACTTGCACAATACGCAGTTAAAAATAACCTTCGTTTCATTTATGCATCAAGTGCTGCAACTTATGGGGAAGGCGAGCAAGGATATTCTGATAATGCAAAACTTCTTACTCTTTCACCATTAAATCCATATGGATATTCAAAACATCTTTTTGATACTTGGGCTGAGCAAAACGGCTTTTTATCTAAAATTGTAGGTCTTAAGTTTTTTAATGTTTATGGTCCAAATGAAGCTCATAAAGATGATATGCGAAGTGTTATACATAAATCTTATGGACAAATATTAGAAACTGGAAAAGTTAAATTATTCAAATCACACCGTGATGAATATGAAGATGGTGGACAACTTCGAGATTTCATCTACGTAAAAGATGCAGTTTCTGTTGCAATGTACCTCTATGACAATTCAGATCAGAATGGTTTATTTAATGTTGGAACAGGAAAAGCTCAAAGTTTCCGTGAGTTAGCAGAGGCTACATTCAAAGCAATGGGTAAAAAACCTAATATTGAATACATTGATATGCCTGAACAATTACAACCAAGATATCAATATTATACTCAAGCTGAAATGGAAAAACTCCGCAAAACAGGTTATGACCAAAAGTTCTATAACCTTGAAAATGGAGTAGATGACTACGTTAAAAATCACTTGATGAAATAATTTTTTCCAATTTAGGAGTATTCTGTGAGGTTAAAAACGTTTTTTCTTTTTTTTATTCCTTTTTTACTTTTTCAAAGTCCTGCATTTGCAAAAGCAAAAGTAGCTGGAAAAGTCATTAAGATTCGAGGCGGCGTTTTTGCCAATGGGGTCACTCAATCTAGGAATCTTTTCTTAGGAAGTCGCATTCGTGTTGGAGACTTCATCATTACGGGGAAAAATTCTCGAATGAAAATGAAGTTAAGTGATAATACAATCATCACACTTGGTGAAAATAGTCGTTTTCAGATTACCAAATATTACTATCGTCCTAGAAAAAAACAAGGGAATGCTTTTTTTAATATGGTCACAGGTGTTTTTCGAGTAGTTACAGGTAAAATTGGAAAGTTAAGAGGAAGACCATTTAAAGTTAAAACTCCTATGGCTATTATTGGAATCAAAGGAACTGATTTCTGGGGTGGATTTTGGAAGAATAAAAAGTTTGATGTTGCTCTTTTAAAAGGAAAAGGCGTCACAATTCAAAATCGTTTTGGAAATGCTACGATTACAAGAGTTGGTTATGGAGTAACCTTAGCAAATAAAAATAGTTCTCCAACAAAACCTAAAAAGTGGAAATCGAAAAAAGTAAGAAAAGCAATCCGAACCATTTCTTTTTAAGCATACCAAATAAATCAAGATCTATTTGTTCAAAATCTGGTAGATCTTGGTTTTCTATTTACCTAAAAATACAACATAAATATATAAAGTAATCAATCACTCTTATTTTTTATCATTGATAAAAATTATAACCTATAAAAGAAAAAGTTATAATATGAATCAAAAGAGGAAAAGCTACCCAACGAATATTTTTCTTTGCTTCAAAAATAGCTAAAAGACCTGAGAGTAATGCTCCTAGGGAAAAAATTAGGCTAACCCCACCACCAATCGTAAAAAACTGAATACTAACTAAACTTGAATATGCTCCTCTTTCACTTCCAAAAAACATAACTAAAATTGTAATAAAAATGCTAGTAAAGAATAGTGCTGTTCCCCAATAACAAAATAATAAAAAACGACTTTGTTCTACTCCATGTAATTGAGTAACATCTTGACTTGAATTCATAATTCTAAAATTTTAAGAATAATTATTTTATATATATACACATTTAAAAAATCCTCACCACTTCTACTACATTGTGGTGAGCTTTTCTAGCAAAAATCATTAGAATAGAAATCTTCTAAGAACTTTTTTTTAAATGCTTGGTATCGTCCCTCTATAATGGCTTCTCTAGCTTGGTCTGTTAAATGCTTCATAAACCAAAGATTATGATAGGTATTCAGCCTAGAAGAAAGTATTTCATTCGCTTGAAACAAATGTCGTAAATATGCTCTTGAATAATTTTGACATACTTCACAACTACAATTTACATCTAATGGTCTTGGATCTTCACGAAAACGAGCTTGTTTGATGCTTAATTTTCCTTTTGAAGTAAAAAGGCTTCCATTCCGAGCATTTCGAGTAGGCATCACACAATCAAACATATCAATACCAACTTCAATACATTTGATTAAATCGGTTGGTTCTCCTACTCCCATCAAATAACGAGGCTTCTCTTTTGGTAGTTGGTCGCAAACTAATTCTGATGTAGATACCATAATATCTTTTGTTTCACCAACACTTAATCCACCAATTGCAAAACCATTAAAATCAGTTTCTGTTAGCATTTGAGCAGATTCTACTCGTAAATCATCAAAGTTTGCACCTTGCACAATCGCAAATAAATTATTGTCTGTTTGACGTGCTTCAAAACAACGATTTGCCCAACGAGTTGTAAGTTGAATCGATTTTGCCACTTTCTTTTTTTCAGATGGAATAGGTAAACATTCATCTAAAACCATCATAATATCAGAACCAAGGTTTTCTTGAATCGCAATCACTTTTTCTGGAGTCAGCATGTGTTTTGCTCCATCCAAATGACTTTGGAAAAGTACTCCTTCTTCAGTAACTTTATTTAGCTTACTTAAAGAAAATACTTGAAACCCACCACTATCAGTAAGAACTGCTCGATCCCAGTTCATGAATTTATGTAATCCACCAAGATTTCGAATTAGCTCATCACCTGGTCGAAGAAATAAATGATAGGTGTTTGATAGAATCAGCTTATAGCCCATTCCTTTTAATTCTTGCTCTGTGATACCTTTTACTGTTGCATTGGTTCCTACAGGCATAAAAATAGGGGTTTGAATTTCTTGTCCCCGTAAATTCAATACTCCCGCACGAGCTTTTCCATCTTGCCCTGCGACTTGAAATTTTAACGCACTCAATTGGATTTTTTGATAAAGATGTTTTTGAAATCAGGGATACATAAAAGTATCCCTAAAGAAAGGAAGTTCTAGCTAAGAGGAGTCGTATTACCAGGATAAAAATCTCGGAGATTTTTAAATGTATAAATTCCTGTTCCATGCCCATCACTCCATCGGATTTGAATTGCGTAGTTTCCTACATATTCACTTCCTACAGGGTGAACGTCTTCTGGAATGGTTGCATCATCGAGAATTTTTTTTCCAGTTAACTCATCAACACAAGCAGCACAGGGACAATTTGTTCTTAAATCCCAATATTGATAAGTAGAATGATAGTTATCCTTCCAAATAACATGAGCTCGATCATCAAAGTAAACTTCTCTAGGACGAGTTCGACTACGTTTATTCACTACTCAACCTCTTCCGATAATTGATCTACTTTTTTTGCAATATCAATAAATATCTTTGCAATATCAGAGTCAGGTTTTGAATGAACTACAGGTTTTCCTTCATCACCACCAATTCGAATATCTAATTCAATTGGAATTTTTCCAATGAATGGAACGTCCTGAGATTTACTTGCTTCTTCAGTCCCACCTTTACTAAAGATCGGTGTTTCTTCTTTACAATGAGGACAGATAAAAGAACTCATATTTTCAATCATTCCAAGAATTGGAATATCTACTTTTTCAAACATTACAATTGCACGTTTTGCATCAAGAAGAGCTACATCTTGAGGAGTACAAACAATGACAACACCAAGCACTTCTGTCATTTGGGCTAAGGAAATTTGGATATCACCTGTTCCTGGTGGCATATCCATGATTAAATAATCTCCACCTGGCCATGTAGTATCACGTAACATTTGCTCTATCGCTTGATGAACCATTGGTCCACGCCAAACTAAAGAAGCATCTTCATCAACAAGTGATCCCATTGAAAGGAAATCAATTCCATATTGTTGAATTGGAAGAATTCGACTTCCTAAAATATCAGGCTTAATATCTCTAGCACCAATCATCATTGGAACAGATGGGCCATAGATATCAGCATCAAAAAGAGAAACTTGTTTTCCTAACGATTTTAATGCAAGTGCAAGATTGACA
>JBNMNM010000048.1:0-11801 GCA_051275585.1 bacterium
ATCTGCATTATTAAAAGCAAAGGAAGAACAACATGATTATTATGTAGCATGTCAAGAGCGTTTATTTGCTTGGGAAGATTATTCAGTAGTTTTTGATAAAAATGCAAATTTTTTATCACTATATTCAGGAAAAAAGAGGCTAGAGTTAGATGAATATCGCCGAAGTTTTATTGAAACAGATCGAAAGCTTAAGTCTGAAAAGGAAAGATTGACCCGCAAAGAACATGTGGAACAAGTAGAAATTAAAAATAAAAGGAAAGAACAACATAAAAAAACAAAAAAGGCTCAAGAAGAAATCGATATTCAGCAATTCCAAGAAATAAAACTGGAAAATCATAGTGAACAAGAAGAACAAATGGATTCTTCTTCCAATGAAAATAAACAAAATGCTTTAACAAATGATAAAAAAAAAACAAAAAAGATGCATTGTACTCAATCTACTATCATTAAAATTCTGCCTGATTTAGAGGGTTACTCTTACCTTGATGAAGAATTTTCTCAGGAAGATGCAGGAGTTGTTCGTATTGAAGAGGCAAATTTTAGTCGAAGTTTTTTTGTTTCAATTTTATTTAGAGGTGTTCATCAATATCAAAGCTGTCTTTTTCAACAGACGGATTTTTCTGCATCTAAATTTCCAATACAAGAAAAGCCTCATCGTTTTGTAGATTGTGATTTTACAAATGCAATTCTATCTGATGTTCATTTTCAATTTGCAGCTTTTTATCGGTGTCGATTTGAAAATACAGACTTTCGTAATGTACATTTTTTTAAAGTAAAGTTTGTTCAATGTGAATTTATTGATTGTGATTTAAAAGAAGTCGATTTTTCAAAAGCGGTAATGTCAAATGACATTTTTCAAAAAATTGATTTTTCAACTATTGAACATCCACCAAGAAATTGGGATTTAAAAAAGAATGATGCTGAGTTGTCTCCATCAGAAGAGGGCGGAGGTTCTCAAAATCAAAAACTAGAAGATAATGCAAAAGAGTTAGTAAATACAATTCCTCAAGAGAAAAAAGAAGACGAAGATTTAGTTCAACAGACAATTCCTCAAGAGAAAAAAGAAGACGAAGATTTAGTTCAACAGACAATTCCTCAAGAAAAAAAAGATGACGAAAAACCTAGCAAGTTAGAAACATCAAATCCTCATGAAGATTCTCAGCTTGCTTAAATTTCGAGGTTTTGCTAGGTCACTATTAAATAATAGTGCCTTGTTTTTGTTGGTTGGATTCCTTCCAGCGAAGTAATTAAAACCTTAAATAAGCACCCCTTATGACTGCATTAACACCATTACGAAATGTACCTGAAAAAGCATCTTTTCAAAAAGGAGATGTTTTTGTTTTGTTCGGAGAGTTATTCAACCGAGGATATGCAAATGGCTTGCTAGAGATGGCTCGAAAAGCTGAAATGCAAATAATTGGAATGACTGTAGGGCGAAGAGATGAAAATAAAAATTTACGCCCATTAACTACAGAAGAGCTTTCTATTGCTGAAGAGAATCTAGGTGGAAAAATTATCAATATTCCTCTTGAAGCTGGATTTGATTTAGATACTCCAGAGGGTGGAACAAGTCCTGTTGATCTTCTCAAAAGTATGAAATTGGATAATTTTGAGGAAACTCAACTTGATTGGGACTCTATTAATCGTTCTCGTGAGATTGGAACAGAAAGATTTTGTAATTCTTTAGACCAAGTTGCTAAAGAACTTGAAGCATTACTTCCTGAAGGAAAGAATGTATTTTTTGCTCATACTATGGCTGGTGGAATTCCAAGAGCAAAAATCTTCATGGTTGTGGCAAACCGAGTTTACAAAGGAAAAGGAAAGCGGTTTATTAAGTCAGAACGATACTGGAAAAGTGATTTAGGAAAATTAAGTGCAATATGCTTTGATGAAGTTACTGCAAATACGTTTTCTTATTTGATTAATGCTACTGAGAATATTCGGAATAAAGTTAGTTCTTCAGGAGGAGAAGTTTTTTATTCTGCTTATGGTTATCATGGAACTGAAATTCTGATTAATGGAGAATATCAGTGGCAAACGTATACTCCGTATCAACAAGGACATGCAAAAAAACGACTTGAACAAATTGCTGAATCTGCATGGGAAAAAGGGATTAAAGCCGTTGTTTATAATTGTCCAGAAATTCGAACAAATTCAAGTACTGTATTTGCAGGCGTTGAAATTCCATTATTTTCTTTTTTAAAGGCTTTGAAAAAAGAAAATGCTGGAGAATTAGGTGAAGAAATTTTTCAAAACTGTCAAAGCAAGTTGAAAGATGGACAAGACCTTAATGATTTATTACAAATCATTAGTGATTATTTAAAAAGTCCAGTATTTCAAAATTTTCAGAATTATGAAGCTTGGCCAATGGAAAATTCTGCGGAATTAGCAGAAATTATGGTTGGAACATCTGATCAAATGCAAGGTTTGCATCTAAATCGAAAAGATTTAATTACTGATTTGTTAAGTGAACTGATTCTAATTGCATCAGGAACACTTATTTTTAATGAAATTTCACATCCGCAAGGTCCTGTGCTTTGGTTAGGACATGATGTAATTGCAAAACAATTGATTGATTCAAATATAAATCAATAACAATAAAGAGGGCAATGATGTTTGGTTGCCCTTTTTATGATCCCCTATCATTGTCTATGATCTTCCAAAGCAATAAGATTCAAAAAGGATTTCTGATCCTATTCCAAATTTGTATTTTCTTTTCTTCTTCAACTCTTTTTGCAAAAGCAAAAGAATTTGTGATTGCAAATGTATCACTAAAAAATACAGAAGTTGGAGCCTATCTTTCTTATCAACACCGTTTATTATTGATTTCGATAGTTCAAAAATCAGGAAAACGATTTGATTGTTTGCCAAACCGCTATATTCTTTATTCGTTTAAAAAAGATGAATACAGGGAAGTTTTAGCAGGTAATTTTATTATTGATTCAAAATATAAAAAAGCCTTCTTTACAAAAATCCAAACGATTCCTGCATTTCATCCTAGTATTAAAAAAGAGTGGGTATATCAAACTCGTCGTGTAATGAGAGAGCTTGGTGTGTCATCAATTACACTTGAAAAATCAAAATTAGTTGGAAAATCGACAGGGATGTCTTGTTGGCAACAAGCTGCAACATTAGATTTAAAACGAATGAGAGTAAGAAAATATCCTGTTCTTGTTGCCTCATTATGCAAAAATGTATGGTGTAGTGCTGTTTTTTGGAAGAACCGAAGAGATTTACAATTATGGGGGCAAATGTCTCCAAGTTTACATCATTTAATTACTTTAAATACTGGTAGTTCTACATATCGAGTTAGTCAAAAGCGAAAAAAAATATTTCGAAGTTTTTCATCTCAAATGAATGCACCTCGTCAAAATTTATTTCATAAAAAAGCAACAAAGAAAGGATCTGTTCATTTAACTGGAAAAAAAGGACGAAAAATCTGGCTAATTTGGAAAACTTTACCCAATTCTAAATTTAAGGTTTCTTTATTTCGAGAACGAGCAAATCAAAAAAAATCGAGATTTTATCAACGACAAGCAGATCGATTATTAAAGCAGAAAAAGACCACAGAATCATTAAAGAGACTCAAATTTGCAATGTGGTTAGCAGGGAAAAAAGATACTAGAAAATATGCTCAATTAAAAATTTTCCTAACATTACGTCAATTTGATGCACTTTTTGCTAGTCTAAAAAAAGACTTCTCTGACAATGAACGTCATAAGTTTTGTCAAAAATTGCATGGAAGTCCACATCTTCGTAATCAATGGAAGCAACAACAATTTGTTGAAAAATTTAGAAAAGCTTGTTTTTAAATGTACCAAAAATTTCTGTTTTTGATTCTAGGAAGTATTCTTCTTACAATCTCGTCTTGCTCTAGTAAAAAAATACAACCCAAAGTTTCTGTACCTCTGGGATGGTATGTTGCGAAAACGAATACTGGAATTTCTACTATTTATGCTGAGGAGAAAAAGCTAGGATATAAAGTTCTGTTAAATCGCCGAGCAAATGAAAAAGATTTACATTATATTAGAATTGCAGAGTCAATTTATCCTCTAAAGCATACAATAAAAGCTAAAAAACAGGCCTTTTCTCTTCAAAAAAAAAAGGTTCAAACTCAGGAAAATTGGTATTTTGAGCGAGTATGGTGGCTTGAAATTTATAAAGATAAAAAAATCCCATTTTCCTTAACAGCAGATGCAGTGAATGAATATCTTCGTTATTATAAAGATTTTAAGAAGAAATTAAAACAACAACGACTTTTTACTAAAGAGTACGGAAGTAATAAAAGTCGAGTTGATTTAAAATATACAACCAAAGTTCTTTATAAAAACAATCAAGCAATTGTTGTTCAAAAAATGCACTGGTATGAATATTGTGGTTTGCCTTGCGGGTGGGGATTTGAAATCGAAAGAAGAATTACTTTTTTGTCCCCAACTCAAGTAATTCGTATCGAAGGGGACGATGCTCCATTAAAATGGATTAGTAATAAAAAAAATCCATATGGGAAAGAGTGGGTTACATTTTAGAATGCAACTCGAATATCTAAATAGAGTTGTGATCCAGTTGCATCAACATAAGCTCTATTTCCATTTCCTAGTTCCATTGGGCCAAAGTAATCAGTTTGTAAAACACTGTAACCAAGTCGGCCACCAAAACCCTCGTCACCCCAGTCAAGATATCCACCAGTAAGAACCGCAATTCCAAAGATTGATCTTGTTTGTTCTGAGGTAACTACTCCTAGATAATCTGTAGTTGTTTCTTTATAGGAGTAATTAGAAGTTCCACCACCAACTAAAATACCAAAACGAGCATAAGAAGATGCTCCTAGTAAAACTACATTAAATGTAAGCAGTGAATTGTTTACAGTCCAACGCTGTTCTAATTTACCTGCGGTACTTGTGATATAATCACGACCAGACATTAAATCAATTTCTCGAAATCCAAATGCAAAATTTTTCAGATAAACTTCAACATAAACCTGAGCCATTAATGCAGATGTTACATCATCTTCTGAAACAGAGTTAATATTTGATTGATATCCGAGATTTGATTGTCTAAGACCATCATTTGCCGCATAAGCATGAAATCCAGCACCAGCACCAATAACCACATTTTGATTATTTTCTTCTAAAATATCGTCCATGAAGGAGAATATTTCTCTTAATTCAAATGCAGATGCCTGTGTAATTGAAAGTATAAAGACACTAAAGACTAAACAAATTTTTGATAACGTTTTTTTCATAAGGTGCTCCATGAGAACTTAAACAAGTATTGGCAAAAGTATATAAAATATCATCCTTTCAAGGAAAATAAGGAGTATAGACAAAAAAAAAGAAAAAAACAGCCATCTTTTCTGTGATTCTATTTACTTTTCTAAAAAAAAATCGTCAAAGTAAAACAGAATTTTATTAAAAATTAAACCTGTAATTAAGGTTGTATATAAATATCTTTATGGAAGTCTTTTCTTTAAAAATACTATTCTTTTAAATGGAAGACTCATACATATAGATTTTATTGAGGACAAGTAGTCTCATTTTGTTGATCAATAACAAATTAATAAAAAATTTAAGGGGGATAATTAATGCGTTGGAATGAGAGAATTTATATAAAAGATTTATCTACTCGAATTGGAGAAACTCATACCTTGAAAGGATGGGTACAATTTACCCGAAAATCAGGAAAAATTAGATTTTTAGGTTTTCGAGATGGAAGTGGAATTATTCAGTGTGTTTTAGTTCGTGGAGAGACTGAAGATGCATCATTTGATGCTTTTCAAAATCTTAATCAAGAAACAAGTGTTGAGATTACAGGAACTGTTAGAGAATCAAATCGAAGTCAATTCGGAGTAGAAATTGGAGTTGAAAAATTAGAAATTTTAGGGAAATCAGAAAATTATCCTATTACTCCTAAAGAACATGGAATTACATACTTACTCAATCATCGACATTTATGGCTCCGATCAAAAAAACAAGTTTCGATTTTTAAAATTCGTGATGTGGTGATTCAATCAATTCGTGAGTTCTTTTCAAACTATAGTTTTACTTTAATGGATTCTCCCATTTTAACTACAAGTGTAGGAGAAGACCCAAAAGGTTTATTTTCTACAGACTATTTTGATTTAGGAAAGGCATACCTTGCTCAAACAGGACAACTCTATTTAGAAACTTCTATTTTTGCTCATGGTAAAGTTTTTTGTTTTGGCCCTACATTTCGAGCTGAAAAGTCAAAAACTCGTCGACATTTGACGGAGTTTTGGATGGTTGAAGCTGAGATGGCTTTTTTCAACAACAACGATAACATGGATGTTCAAGAGGATCTTGTTCGATTTGTAATTGAAAAAGTGATTGAAAAATGTGGGTGGCATCTTCAAACTTTAGAGCGTGATCTTGAGAAATTAAAGCAATGTCTCTCTCCATTTCAGCGAATTGACTATACTGATGCTGTTGAAATTTTAAAACAAAAAGGATCAGATGTTACTTGGGGCGATGACTTAGGAGCAACAGACGAAAGTTTACTTGTTGAGGATTCAAAGGTTCCAATTTTTATTTATAACTATCCTAAAAAAGCAAAAGCTTTTTACATGAAAGAAAATCCAGAGAATTCAGAAACTGTTTTATGTGCAGATTTACTTGCTCCTGAAGGATATGGAGAAGTGATTGGCGGAAGCCAACGAGAAGATTCTTATGAAAAATTAAAACAGAGAATTTTAGATGAAGGATTACCTCTTGAAAACTATGAGTGGTATCTTGATTTAAGGAAATTTGGATCTGTAGAGCATTCTGGTTTTGGGCTAGGAATTGAGCGATTTGTTGCTTGGATTTGTGGTCTTCCTCATATTCGAGAAGTAGTACCTTTTCCACGTTTAATGGAAAGACTCACACCCTAAAAATATTTTTTAATTATAGAGCCTCCATTTTTCGGAGGCTTAGAGTTCTATTATATAGAAGAATTTTTAACGAATTCCCTTTAATTCTATTTTTTTTTTAATTAGGATAGCTGGTAATTTAGTTATTTAATATACCATTCTGATCCAGCTAAACAGCTGATAATAGGAGAGAGAATGACGCAAGAGAAGAAAAATACAACAGAAATATTTTACCCATCTGAGGAAACTCTGAATAATGCTCAAATTAAAAATTATGATGAGCTTTATCAGAGGTCAATTGAAGACCGTGAAGGTTTTTGGGCTGAGCAAGCTGATAAATTAGAGTGGTACAAAAAATGGGATCAAGTTCTTGATGATTCCAATAAGCCATTTTATAAATGGTTTGTAGGTGGTGAAACTAATATTGTTTTAAATGCTCTTGATCGTCATCAAAAAACATGGAGAAGAAATAAACTTGCTATGATCTGGGAAGGTGAACCAGGTGATGTAAGAACTTACTCTTACCATGCATTAAATCGAGAAGTGTGTAAGTTTGCCAATATTTTAAAGGCAATGGGAGTTAAGAAAGGACATATTGTTACTATTTATATGCCTCAAATTCCTGAACTTGTAATGGCAATGCTTGCTTGTGCTAAAATTGGTGCGGCTCATAGTGTTGTTTATGGTGGTTTTAGTGTTGAAGCTTTAGCAGAACGAATTGAGGATGCACAAAGCCGAGTTCTAGTTACTGCTGATGGTGGTTTTCGACGTGGGAACCCAACTTCATTAAAAGCGATTGCTAATGAAGCAATGAAGCGTTCTCCAGCCATTGAAGTATGTATTACAGTAAAGCGGACTGGTGAAGAAGTGTATATGGAAAATGATCGTGATTTTTGGTATCACGATCTTTTATCGCTTCCAATTGCAAGCCCAAAATGTGAAACAGAAGTAATGGATGCAGAAGATATGTTATTCTTGCTGTATACTTCTGGTTCTACAGGAAAACCAAAAGGAGTTGTTCATACTCATGGTGGGTATAGTGTTTATACTGCAACAACTCATCAGATGGTTTTTGATATTAAAGATGATGATCGTTACTGGTGTGCGGCTGATCCAGGTTGGATTACAGGACATAGTTATATTGTATATGCACCACTAATTAACGGTGCAACAATGATTATGTATGAAGGTGCTCCAAACCATCCATATCCAAATCGATGGTGGCAAATGGTAGAAAAATATGGAATTTCGATTCTTTATACATCACCAACAGCAATTCGTGGACTAATGCGGTTTGGTGATTCGTGGCCAAACAAACATGATTTAAGTTCACTACGAATTTTAGGTTCTGTAGGAGAACCAATTAATCCAGAAGCATGGAAGTGGTATCATCGTGTGATTGGAGCTGAAAAATGTCCGATCATTGATACTTGGTGGCAAACGGAAACAGGTGGTTTTATGATTACTCCATTACCAACAACCCCATTAAAACCAGGTTCTGCAACAAAACCATTTTTTGGAAATGAAGTTGCTGTTGTTGATGATGAAGGAAATGCTGTTCCAGTAGGTGGAGAAGGAAACTTAGTAATTCAAGCTCCTTGGCCTGGAATGGCAAGAACCATTCACAATGATTCTGAACGTTTTGTTGATACTTATTGGAAACACTACGAAAAACAAGGTTGGTACAAAGCTGGTGATTCTGCAAGAGTTGATGAAGATGGGTATTTTTGGATTATTGGTCGTATTGATGATGTGATCAAAGTTAGTGGTTATCGTCTTGGAACTGCTGAAGTGGAAAGTGCACTTGTAAGTCATCCTTCTGTTTCTGAAGCGGCGGCAATTGGTTTACCACATGAGCTAAAAGGAAATGCCATTCACAGTTATGTGATTCTTAACGATGGTGTGACTGCTTCAAGAGAGTTAGAGCAAGAATTACGAGAACATGTAAAAAATGAAATGGGTGCAATTGCTCGTCCTGAAAATGTTCAGTTTGTAGATTCTTTGCCAAAAACTCGGAGTGGAAAAATCATGCGTCGAGTTCTAAAAGCTAGAGCACAAGGATTAGATGAAGGTGATTTAAGTACGTTAGAAGAGTAAAATTAATAAAATAGGGTTAGAATGGTTCTAACCCTAACTCCTGTTTAGATTTTTGTGGATGGAGTTTTCAATGTTTCGGTGTGCAACAATTCAGTTTAAAGCAGATCATAATCATCCTGAGCAAAACCTTCCTCAAGTTTTAAATCTTTGTGAACAAGCAAAAAAACAAAATGTTGATGTGATTGTTTTTCCTGAAATGAGTCTAACAGGCTATTTGTGGGAAAGTGAGCAATCAATTCGTCCTTATGCTGAAACTTCTACAGGAAATTCTTTTCAACAAATTTCTAAATTTTGCCTTGAAAATCAATGCTATGTAATTTATGGTTTTGCGGAGTTAGGTGAAGATGATCAACTGTATAATGCACAAAGTCTAGTTGCACCTACAGGAGAGAAACTAGCGACATATCGAAAAGTTCATCTGTTTGATTGCGATACATTGTGGGCTAAATCAAGTAATCAAGGTTTCATTACTATTGAAACACCACTTGGAAATTTTGGTTTAGGAATCTGTATGGACTTAAATTTTCAAGATTTTGTTGATTTTCATATTGAAGAACAAACTGAATTTTTATTTTTTTCAACAAATTGGTTAGAAGAAGGTGAGGTTGTTCATGATTATTGGCTTTCATGCTTAGAAGGTTATGAAAAAACAATATTTATGGCAAATACCTATGGATATGAGATGATAGGAACTGTTGCTGTTGAGTATTGTGGTCGGTCTGCAATTATTACAAATGGCCAAATTATAAAGTCAGCAGCTTTTATAGGAAATCAAATTCTGATCACATCTCACTAGCTCAAAAATTAAAGAACCTACCTAGTTTCCTAAAATTATTTTCTATATTCTTAAAAATCGTCTTCCTTATTTTTAATTAATCATGCTACAAAACTCGCACAGACTATTTATGGAGATCAATCCATTATATTATTACTAAAATAAATTTTAAAAAAATCGGACGGAGGTTTTTAAATGCCAGTTGTTAATTTTGAAAATTATTGCAAAATGTTGGATAATGCTAAGAAAAATAAGTTTGCATATCCTGCAATCAATGTATCTTCAACTGCAACTGCTAATGCTGCTCTTAAAGGGCTTGCTGAAGCAAAAAGTGACGGAATCATTCAAGTTTCCACAGGTGGTGGGCAATTCGCATCAGGAACTGATGTAGCTGATATGGCTTTAGGAGCTATCAGTCTTGCACAACATGTTCATTTAGTGGCTGAGCGATATGATATTAACATTGCTCTTCACACTGATCATTGTACTGCTGGAAAATTAGATACATTTGTTCGTATCTTAATGAATGAAACAAAAAAACGACGGAAACAAGGACTTCCGAATCTTTTTAATTCTCATATGTTTGATGGATCTGAACTTCCATTAATTGAGAATATGGACATTGCAAAACCTCTTCTTGAAGAATGTGCTGCTCTTGATATCATTCTTGAAGTTGAAGCTGGTGTTGTTGGTGGTGAAGAAGATGGTGTAAACAATGAAAATCTTCCAGCTGACAAACTATATACTACAACTGATGATATGCTTTATGTATATGAGCAACTTTCAAGTGTAAAAGGTGCAAGATTTATGTTTGCTGCTACATTTGGAAATGTTCATGGTGTATACAAGCCAGGAAATGTAAAACTTCGTCCAACTATTCTTAAAGAAGGACAAGATGCAGTTGCTGGAAAATTTGGAGAAGATGCACGAATGGATCTAGTATTCCATGGTGGATCAGGTTCAGAGGAAAGTGATATTCATGAAACTCTTGAGTATGGTGTGATCAAGATGAATGTTGATACTGATACTCAGTATGCTTTTACTCAACCAATTGTTGATCATATGTTCAAAAACTATGATGCAGTTCTTAAGGTAGAAGGAGAAGTAGGAAACAAGAAATTTTATGATCCACGAGCTTACATGAAAAAAGGTGAAGCTGGGATGGCAAAACGAATTACTCAAGCTGCTCATGATCTTAAATCTGCTGGAACAACTCTATTCAAAAAATAGTTGATTTAGTTTTAAGATAAATTTTTTTTTATTAAAAGGCATCACAGTTTTCAATTGTGATGCCTTTTTTTTTGCTCTTTAGTCTTAGTTATTTTGGAGACTACGCCATAATTCTTCATCAACCTGTCCAAAGAATTTACAACAAATTCGATATAAATTATTTTCACTTGTATAAACTCGAATTACAGCAAGTGGAACTTCGATTGGTTTTCTACTTCTCTTTTTACAATACATGTAATTGCACTTCCAATAAAAAATACTTTATCACATATAAAGCTAATTCCTCCTGAAGAGTAATCATAAAGCAAGTATTCTTTCTTTTCTTGATTGCGTGGATCAATCACTTGAATTTTTTGGTTAGAAGGATACCGTTTATGTGTACGAATTGATTTATAAAACAATTCTTCGTGATGATCATCTGGACTAATAAAATGATATGGAGGTTTTTTTTCTTTAGTTTTATTAGCATTTCGACTTATAATACTGCTAATTTTCTCTTGCTCCTCATCATTATCAAAAAAAATAACTATAACTTTTTTTTCTCTTTTGATGGTGTTGGAGTAGAAAGATTAATTTTTCCATTTTCAAAGGTACCATTGCTAATATGCATTGTTTTCCATGAAAAAAATTTATCTAGCCAACCGTAAAACAACCTCTTCCTTCAGGTGGAGGATCCCGAGCGGTTGAAATTTGTAATTAATTGATTTTTTTGTCATCACTGGTACATAAAACAAGCAGTATTCGACATAACTTTAAATTTAAGAATAATTTTGAACCTCCTCAGAGAAACAAAATGATCATTCGCAAGGCTTTCAAATTCAGATTAAAACCAAA
>JBNMNM010000049.1:0-11708 GCA_051275585.1 bacterium
CAAAAAACTCCTTACTTTTTAATACTTTACTTAGCTTAAAAAATACAGCTAATCGCTTATTTCAATATCAACCAAACTGAACTTTTTAATTAAAAAATAATCACTTTAGTTCAGAATCAAAATTATTTTTATCAGTAAGTAGAATACACCTATTGATATTTACCTATTATTTCTTTCCTGCTCGACTTTAAACCCTTGTCAAAACTAAGGATAACCTCGTATGAAGACTAATTTTCTAAATAATTAGTAGTTTAGGTTTAATTATGGAGCATTCTAAATTTCAACACGGTGGAAATATTTTTGAAATTGCCAAACAAAACCATGTTCCACCACAAGAAATCCTTGATTTAAGTAGTAATTTGTCACCAGCAACGCCGACCGTAGTACACTTACTTACGAAAAATCAAGATTTTTTATCATATTTACCAGAAGTTTATAGTAACTCCTTAAAAAACAAGCTCTCAACATTTTATCAAATCGCCTCTGATGAGTTGATTATTGGGGCTGGAACTACTGAGCTTATTCAATGGATATGCTATTGTTTTCAAAGAAAAAAAATTTTAATTCCTCAGCCAACTTATGCTGATTATCAAAAATACGCTGAAGCTTTTGAATGTGAAATTCAACTTTTTTCAATTGAGCAATCACTCAATAAATTTACCATTTTTTTAGAAAAATTTATTCAACAAGCAAAAACTGTTGATGTTACTTTTCTGTGTAATCCGAATAACCCTACTGGAAGTGTACTGTCAAAAAATAAAATAAGAAAAATACTTACTTCATGCCCTAATACCCTAGTTATTATTGATGAATCTTATCTTCCATTCCTTCCTGATGAGCAGGATTATAGTATGCTCAAAGAGAATTATCCTAATTTAGTTGTGCTTCGTTCGATGTCAAAAATTTTTGCACTTCCAGGGTTAAGAACAGGATGGTTATTCACTAAAAATCAATTTATCCTAAAGAAGATACAACAAGTTATCTCTCCTTGGTCAGTAAATAGTTTAGCTCAAAAGATCGCTGAGGAACTATTTGGCTATGAATATAAAACCATCGCAATTCAAATTCAAAATACCAAAACAATATTTCTAGAAAAAATCAAACAATTCATTTCTTGGCTTACTCCATTTGAAAGCTCTGCAAATTTTGTTTTATTTGCTTGCCAAAAATTTACAGCTCAAGAAATTTATAGCCACTGTGCACAATACAACTTACTGATTCGAGACTGTAGCAACTTTTATCCGCTCACGAATCAATTCATTCGAATTGCAATCAAAAGTCCTGAAAATATGGATTATGCAATTCAAGTCTTACAAAAATTAGATCAAAAGTAGAAATAAGAGTTTTATGGCAAAAGCAATTATGTTTCAAGGAACAGGTTCAAATGTAGGAAAAAGTGTTATTGCTGCTGGATTTTGTCGATTACTAGCAAATCGTGGATATAAAGTTGCTCCTTTTAAAGCTCAGAATATGGCTCTAAACTCAGGAGTTACCTTTGATGGTCACGAAATGGGACGAGCACAAATTCTTCAAGCAGAAGCTTGTCGTGTTGCTCCTGATGTTCGGATGAATCCAATTTTGATTAAACCTACGGCTCCTCGTGTGTCTCAATTGATTCGGATGGGTAAATCTGTTGGAACCTATACAGCTAGAGAATATTACGAAATGGCTGATGATAATTTCCAAGTGGTCAAAGAAGCTTATGATGCTCTCGCAGAAGAATTCGATTATATTGTTTTAGAGGGTGCGGGAAGTCCTGCTGAAATCAATTTACAAAAAACAGATTTAGTAAACATGCGAATGGCAGATTATGCCAAAGCAACAACATATATCATTGGAGATATTGATCATGGTGGTGTTTTCGCATGGATGAAAGGAACTTATGACTTAATTCAAGAACAGTATCGTCCTTTGATTGAAGGATTTATTATCAATAAGTTTCGAGGTGATGTTTCTTTGCTTCAACCTGGAATTGATATGTTTGAAGAAATTGTTCCTATTCCTATTGTTGGAGTTCTACCTTACCTCAACTTGGAACTTGATGAAGAAGACTCTCAAGATTTATCTTCAAAAAGTAAAGAAAATGCAATCCTTGATATTGCAGTCATTCGCTTTCCTTATATTTCCAATTTTACAGACTTCTCGCCATTAAAATTCCAAGAAGAGTTTTCATTACGATTTGTAAAACATCCTAAGGAGTTAGACCAAGCCGATATTATTATCCTTCCTGGAAGTAAAAATACACTCTATGATTTAGCCTTTTTAAAGGAAAGTGGTCTTTTTCAAAAAATCCAAGAGGTTCAAAAAGATAAATTAATTTTTGGAATTTGTGGTGGTTTCCAAATGCTTGGTGAAGAAATCTTTGATGAAAATGAAGTTGAAAGCCAAATGAAATCGGCTAAAGGATTAGGTTTTTTCCCAATGACCACAAAAATGGAAATGGAGAAGAAACTAGAAACAAAAAAATATCAAGGAAAAGGATTTTTTCAAGGATTAGAGTGGACAGGTTATGAAATTCATCAAGGACAATCAGAAATTCAAAATGATCAGTTAGAGCAACTGATTTCAGAGAAAGATATTTGTGTCTTAGATCACAAAAAACAAATCTTTGGTACTTATATACACGGAATTTTTGACCAAGCGGATGTACTGCAAAGACTTTTATCAATCAAGCTTCCAGATCTTAAAGTGTCTTATCACTACAAAGAACAACAAGACCAACAACTTGATCAATTAGCCCAAATTCTGGAAAAAAATATTAACCTTAGTTTTTGAGCATTATGTTTTCGAGCAATTTACTAAAGCAAGTTCATCAAATTCTTATTGATATGCCTAGAAAGGCAAATGCAATTCTTCCTATTTTGCAACTCATCATGACAGAAGAGCATGATTTATCTAAAAAAGTAATTTTAGAAATTGCTAAATTATGTGGAGTTTCTGCTTTTCATATTGAAGGTGTCATCAGTTTTTATGCTTTAAATAAGAAAAAAACAGAAAGAATTGATTGTCAAGTTTGCACTAATGTAAATTGTTGGTTAAAAGGTGGAGAAAAAATTTACTTCTATCTCAAAGAAAATTTTTCTAAAAAACTACAAATTCAAGAAATTGATTGTCTTGGTGCTTGTAGTGATGCTCCTGTAGTTTCAGTTCAAGGGCTATATTACGAAAAAATTTCGATTCCAAAGTTACAAAAAATTTTAGAATCACCAAAAATTAAACTTTTATGATTTTTTTATTTTATATCTGCTCCTTGATTGCGGTACTAACCGCATTGGGAGCTGTTCTTCACCCTAATCCTCTACGAGGAAGTTTTTATCTTATTTTATCCTCTCTTAGTTTAGGCATTCTCTATTTTCTTCTTGGACAAGAAACAATTGCAGTCTTACAAATTTTTGTTTTTCCTGTCGTGATTTCAGGACTAATCTTATTTGTTAGCATGTTATTAAATTATCGAACGGAAGAGAGAAGCCTGTTTTCAAAAAAAGGTCTATTAGCAAGTGTTATTGCTGGAGCATTAACACTTAAAATTAGTTTTTTAATTCATCTATGGATGCCTCAAAAACTAATTCAACAATATTCAGCAAACTCAATTCAGAACTTTGGAAAAATCTTAATTTCAAAATATTTTCTTCCATTTGAGCTTCTTGCCGTTTTGTTTGTAATTACAATTGTTAGTGTAATTGCAATTCATAAAAAATCTGTACTTTCCAACAAAAAATAATTAATGATTTCAACTCAATATTTTCTTGTTTTAAGTGCTATTTTATTTGGGATTGGTATTTTTGGCGTTTTGTTTCGTCGAAATTTACTATCACTGTTAATTAGTGTTGAACTGTTATTTAATGCAATTATTCTTTCTCTATTAAGCTTTTCTAAAGAATTACAAAATATTGAAGGAAATATTTTTGCGTTCTTTATTTTCTTTATTGCAATTCTGGAAACAGCTTTAGCAATTTCAATTATTTTTGCATTGTTTAAACGTCAGCAAACCATCAATATTCACGAACCTCACTCTTTTAAATATTAGTTTATGGATTTTCAATCTATTGAATTTCTTGTTTTTTTACCCTTTTTAGGGTTTGTAATTACAGGGCTTTTTGGAAGGTTTTTAGGTCGAAATGCTACCGTTTTGGTAAGTGTTTCAATTGGACTAGGTACTTTTGTTTCTGCGTTGTTTCGTTTCTTCGAAATGTATCAAACCAAAAATAAAATTTTATCCAAAAATCTTTATGAGTGGATTCGAATTCATGAATTTTCATTACAATTTAATCTTCAAATTGATCAATTAAGTGGAATCATTCTCCTATTCATTACAGGAGCTGGTTTCTGTATTCTGATTTATGCTGTTGATTATGTAAAAGGTTCTCATGTTGGTTACCAGTATTTAAGTAGTCTTCATTTACTCACAGCAAGCGTTATCCTTGCGATTTTAGCTGATAATTTTCTTGTGATGATTATGGGATGGGAAGGAGCAAGTATTGCAGCCTTTCTTTTAATTGGCTTTAACCATCATCAAAGTAGAAAGAAACATTTTATTTTAAAAAATTCCTTTATTTTATCGAATATCACTGACTTTGGATTAATTTTAGGTGTTTTATTAATTATATCTCAAATAGAAACCCTTACCTTTAGTGAAATTGCACCTGAACTTAAAAAGTCAATCCAAGCAGGAAATACATCAACAGAAATGGCAAAAACTATTTCTATCCTTTTTCTGATTAGTATTTTTGGAAAATCATTACTATTTCCATTTCATCATTGGATTGTTCGTGCTTCTCACGCATACACTCCTGGAATTACATTTTTACAAGCAATTGCTCTTCCTTCATTAGGAATTTACTTAGCTTGTCGATTGAGTGCTTTCTTTTCACTTGATGGAATGAATTATGCTATTTTTGCTATTGTTGGAGGTGTGACAATGTTAGTTACAGCTCTGTTTGCAATGGTTCAAAAAGATTTACGAAAAATCTTAGCCTTATCTACAAGTAGTCAAATTGGTTATTGTTTTTTAGCAATAGGTACAGGTGAATTCTCTGCTGGTGTTTTTCACTTAATTACTCATGGATTAGCAAAAACTTTATTACTTTTATTACTTGGTTGGTATACTCATCCTCTTTGGTTCCAATCAGCACAAACAGCAAAACATCCTAGAGATCTATCCAAATTTTTATGGTTTGGTTTTTTAGTTGGAGCGTGGAACTTAGTAGGTCTTCCTTTAGGCTCGACTTATTTCAGCCAACAAGAAATTTTTTGGAAAGTTTTTAATTCATCGCAACAAGTTCTATTTTTATGGTTTCTTGGTATTTTAACGGTTGGACTTACCTCATTTTATGTCTATCGAGGAATGAAAGTTTTCTTCTATCAGGCAGAAATAGAAAAAGCTAAAAAGATAAAAAATAAGTTTAAATTTCCTTGGAAAATCAAACTAGTAAGTACACTGCTAATGTTATTGACTGTTGCATCTGGATTTCTTGCTATTCCATCAATATTTTCAGATTTTATTCCAATTGCATTTCCAAATTTTCTGAACTTATATTTTCATCAGTTTTTTCTATCTACAACAAAGATTGCAGGTTCCTTATCAACAACAAGTCAAGAATGGTTATCATTTTCAATATGCTTAGCCTCTGTATTATGGGGAGTGTTTTTAGCTCGAGAATTGTATTCAAAACACTCTGATTTTCCTAAAAAAATGGTTGAAAAATTTCCTCGAATTTATCGTTTTTTAAAATATCAAGGATATTTAGAAAATATTATTTGGAAAACCATTGTACTTCCTATTTTAAACATCACAAAATTTAATTTTAAAAAACCAATTAACTCGACACTATCAAGTACAGAAGATTTTCTTATTCAAACTCTTCACTTGATTGGTCATGCTCCAAGAATATTGCAAACAGGAAAAACGCAACATTACCTTTTTCTTGCATTTTTAGTTCTTGTGTTTGTTCTTCAATTTTCATTTTGATTTCAAGTTTATGAATTTTTTTGATCTTCCATTTTTAAGTAGCATCATTTTTTCGCCATTATTAGGTATTTTTCTTCTGTTATTTGTTCATAACCGAGGAGAAATATTAGCAAAAAGTATTGCTCTTATTTCCACTTCATTAACATTCATTCTTTCAATTATTCTATTTTTTTTATTTGACCCTAAAAAAAATGGATTTCAATTTTCAGAAAAGCTTCCTTGGATTCCTGAATTTTCAGTTGATTATCAAGTTGGTTTAGACGGGATATCTTTATTCTTTTTTCTACTCACTAGTTTTCTTTGTTTTTGTTTTGTTTTAGGTGGCTGGAAAACAATCAATAGAAAAAGTAGTTATCTTTGTGGCATTATTTTATGGATTGAGATTTTCACTTTAGGGATTTTTGCATCTACAAATGCTTTTCTAGTTTCTGTTTTTTTAGGAATTCAATTTTTGCCATTCTTCTTTTTAGTTGGATTATGGAGTCCTAAAAAAAGAATCCGTGATGTTTTACAGTTCACAATTCCATATTTATTACATTTTTTTCTTTTTATTACAGGAATTGCCTTCATTGCACTGCTTCATAAAGAGTCATTTGGTGTAATGTCCTTTCAAATTGAAGATTGGTATAAACTATCGTTTTCAAAAGAAGTTCAAGTCCAATTATTTTTTATTTTTCTAGTTTCATTTCTTTGTATTCTACCCGTTCTTCCATTCCATCACTGGTTTTTTACAATTGGAATTCAAGCTCCAACAATTATTACAACCATTCTTTTTGCACTATTTAGCAAGATTGGGATTTACGGAATCATTCGATTTATTCTGCCTCTATTTCCTTATGCTACCGAAGAATATGCAAACTATGTGATTCTTCTGTCTTTAGTTGGAGCAATTTATCCTAGCATTCTAATGCTTCGACAGAACCATTTCAAAACCCTGATTATTCTTTATTCAACCCTATCTGTTGCGTTTACAATTTTTGGACTTTTTTCTTTAGATGGAAGAAGTCTTCAGGGAGCAATTTATCATACGATTAGTCATGGTATTTTGGTTGCAGGTTTATTTTTTGGAATGGCTATTTTGCAGGATAGACAGCCAAGTGAGGAAATTAGTAATTTTCGTGGACTCATTCAAAAAACACCTATGTTTTCACTTGCATTTATTTTAATCTTATTAGGTGCAGTTGGATTCCCTGGAATGAGTAGTTTTTTAGGGATGTTTTTAATTCTTTCAGGTTCTTTCCACACACTCCCAGTTCAATCAATCCTAATTTTGATTGCAGTTTTAATTATGGGAACTCACTTTGTGAGCTTAATCCATAGAGTTTTTATCCGATTTGCCAAAAAACCTGATTTAATCCAAATGTGGAGAGATTTAAGTCTCCGAGAAGCCCTTTTGCTATCTATGATTATCTTTTTAATTATTGGTATTGGACTTTATCCAAATCTAATTTTTTCAAGGATGCAAGAATCAGTAACAGAAATTTTAGATAAGATTTACAGTCCTGACAAAATTACTCTTCATCTTACCAATCAAATTCGGATAAAATAGAGATGCCTACACAGAGCCAAAAAATTGAATTTTGGATTCCTTTAGTAATCCTAGCTCTTGGAACTGCTGTTTCATTTTGGACTGATTTAGATCTAAAAATTTCAGGATTATTTTATGATAAACAAACGACACAATGGTTCTTAAAAGAATCATTTTTGTTTGATTTTGGAAATAAATATGGTCCTGGAGTTTCTGCTGTTTTTTTCCTTTGGGCTTTTGCTCAGTGGCTTCGATCATTTGTAAATCCAAAGCAGTTAGTCCAACGAACTGGAGCTATTTTCATTCTACTTTGTTACTTAATTGGGCCATTATTTCTTGTTCATGTAGTGATGAAAGAAACATGGAAAAGACCAAGACCACGAGAAGTAATTCAATTTGATGGAAAACAACAATTTACAAAAGTTCTTGTTATTCAAAAAGGTAAGTTTGCTGGAAAGTCTTTTCCAAGTGGTCATGCTGCTGGAGGATTTGTTGCCTTATCCATGTATTTTCTCTACAAACGAAAATCAAAAAAACTTGCACTATCTTTTTTAGGAATTGGTTTCACGTTAGGAATTTGGCTTAGTATTACTCGAATTGTATCAGGAGGACATTTTTTCTCTGATACTTTATGGGCTTTTGGATTAAATTGGTTTTTATCCTATTTTCTCTACTATTATTGGTTTCTTAAGTCTGAACAAAAAGCAAGAACACCATTTCAAGCCTCACGAAAACGATACTTGATCACAGGTGGAACTACATTTTTAGTAATTGCCATTGTAAGTGCTCCTTTTTTGTTTGGGAAAAAAATTAGAAAAAATTATCCTATTCAAACAATCACAATTGCTAAAACAGTCACAAAAATAAAATTGATTGCTCAAATCCAAGATGGAAATATTCATACTTATCGAAAAAATATTCCTCAACAGGTTCAAATTTTCACACGACTTGTTGGTGCTGGAATTCAAGTTAAAACAAAAAGAATATTAATAACTAAATTAGAAGGAACAACCTTAATCATTCATTACCAAACCAAACAAAAAGGAATTCATACACGATACCAAAGTCATAATGATTTTATTGTTCCTTATGGAATTCCTGTTGAATGGGATGTACATACAAAATCAGGACGTATCTTTTATCATCAAAAATAATTTTGTTGATAACAAGAAATACAAAATCTAAATTTTTCCTCTTCTTTACATCTACTTTTTAAATGATGAAACTGAGAATTCAATTCTTTCTTAAATGGAGTGTAATTAGTCTCAGTAGTCTATCTTTTGTTTCTATTCTGATTGCTAGTGGAGTTCTTTATTGGGGACACCAGCAACTTAAAAACGAACTTGTTATCAGTGGAGTTCATATTCATATTGATAAAATCACTTACCATCAATATTATCCTATTACTCAAATCACCTTACAAGGAATTCGGGTTCAATATCAAAAACAGATTTACTTCTCTCCTCTTCTTAAGCTTACCTTATTCAACAACCAACTTACGGCAAAAACCCATCAATTTACAATGCAACTGCCTGCATTTGAAGGTGGTCAATTAAAATTCCAACAAGTTCATTTATCAACAAAATTTAGAGAATTGATTCAAAATCCAGAAAAAATTCAGATTCATGGAACTTCTGGAAAATTGTCTCTAAATGCGTGGAAATATTTTTTTGTAGGAAAACAGGTCAAAGTTAAATTCTCAACAGTCAAAAAAATTGAGTATCAAGTTCAAGCAAAAGAACTTACAGCAAAGAATAAAACACTATTTGCAAAATTAAAAAAAGTTCAAAGCTCAGTTTCACAGAAGGATTTTGATCAGTGGGATCATGTAAAAATTAAAGCAGGTTCAGGACAAATTCAATACCTTGAAAAAAAAGAAACATGGAAAATTGATCTTAAAAAGATTCTTGCTACACTCCAGCAAAAAAAAGGAACAAAAGCCAAAATTCAAATTCAACATTCAAAAATCCATTCTCGTTCTCATGTAGATAAGACTCAAAATATTATTGAGTTAAATCAAACAACACTTCTTTTGGATCAAGAGAAACATAGTCTCTGGGATCAAATTAGTGTTGAGTCGAAAACGGGAAAAGTTCAATTCTTAGATACATTTGACCAATATCTGTTTTCGTTTAACCAAGTAAAATTAAAGCAAAATCATATTTTCAAGGATAAAAAAACAATCCGAATGCCTTTTATCCTTGAAGGACAAAAGTTAGCCTTTAAACATCAATCAAAACACCAAACTACCGCAAGTAAAATTCAAGATTTCCAGTTTCAATATGGCTTTCAAATGAGTTCTAAAGGTAAGCCTAACTTTATAAGTTTTCTTGATGATTTAACTGATTATAATCTTAAAAATTATTATCACAATTTAAGAAAAAGAAATTTTTCAAGTGAACAACTAAAAATTAAAATTAAAGATGCAAAATTTCATCATAATGATTTTGATTTGGAGCTTCAATCATCTAACTTTTTTTTTCATCCATTTGAATTAAAGAACCAATCTACAATTCATCTAAATCTTAAGCTTGACTCTTTAAAACTTAGACTTTTTCAAAAAAATATATTTCAACTCAAAAAATTTACTGCTAAAAATCAACTTCTACATCAATACTCTGATTTTTATCCAGTTTTACAAACTCTTTTTCTTGATCCTCAATCAAAAGAGAGAATACAACTCAATAAAACAAATCCAATTCGCCAATACCTTCGAAAATTAAAACTACATAGTACACTTGAAATTGATGATTTTGATAGCAATTATAGTGATCTCTTTTTTCAACAAATCATTGATAATAAAAAAGCATTACAAAAAGTAAAGAAAATACAGAATCCTGCAATATTTCATCTAAAACTTAAAAAATCACTAATTGAATTTAAAAAGGATCGGCACTACCAATGGGATCAAATTCTCTTGAATTTTAAAAAAGGAAAACTGGAGAGAACACAAGCAAAAGAAAAATTGAATATTCAATTCACTGATTTTTATTTTTTACAAGAACAAAAAAGACAGAAAAAGCAATTTTTTATTCCATTTTTACTTACTGCAAAATCCCTAAATATTCATAGTACTCAAAAAAAATATAAACTTAATACAGGATTTAAACACTTACATTTTAACTATAATTTTGAATTTTTAAACCATAAAAATGCAAGTTTGTTGAATCTTTATAATCAAGCAATGAATGCTGATAATGCTTTAGCTATTGTTCAACAACTTAAACAACAAAATTTTCGCAGTGGGTTATTATCATTTAGAATTCATCAGCTTTATTTTACTGATCCAAAGACTAAAATTACATTAGGGAAAACAGCACTTTCTACAGCTCCATTTATTATTGATCGTGGTTTTTTAAACATGGATTTTCAGTTTTCAAAATTATCCATTTTTGAAAATCAACATTTAATTAAAATTCAAAAAGGATTATGGCAAGGTGCTTCTCTGCATCAATTTAAAAAGGTTTACACCTTAGCAAATCAATTCTCTTCACTAAAAACAAGCAACCGATTTTCTTTAAATAATGTTCGAAATTTATTGATTTATTTTCTAACCGATTTACGAACCACAACTAAAATTGCATTTCATCGATTTTCTATTCAAGAGTCAAAAAAGCAAACAACCACTTTTACTCAACGATCTAATAATTTTATTTTTTTAAAAAAACTTGAATTAGATTTTGCCAAAAAACAATCCTCTCATTGGGAAAAAATTGATCTAATTCTTTCAGGAGGAACGGTTAAGTTTAAAAAAAATCAGAGTAATTATTTTCTATCATTTCAAAAAATTCAACTGTCACAAGATGATGTTCCAATTGCAACGGATCGTTTTGAATTTCCTTTATCAATTCATTTAAAAAACATTCAATTTTCATCTAAAATTAAATCAAGTTTTACTGCATTTCGTTTACAAGAGTTAAATTTTCAGTATCGCTTTGGAATTAATCTCGATTTTAAAAAGTTCCTATTTTATGAACTTGCTACTATTTTTCAAAAACCACCTCATCTACTTCATCCTGAGCTAAAAAAGAGAAATTTCAAAAGTCACTTGCTTCAATTTGAAATAAAACAAGGAAATTTTATTCACAATAATATTTGGTTTAATATTCAACAAACCAAATTAATTTTTCAACCTTTTGGTATTGATAAACAACCTTTTGACCTTCAAATTCAACTCAAAAAAATTACAGGAGCAATTGGACAGAATCAAGT
>JBNMNM010000050.1:0-11529 GCA_051275585.1 bacterium
GCATCTTTTTTCTCATTTTCTTTTACTGGGGTAAGAGCACCATTTTGTGTATTTTGACTTGAAGCTGTTTCTTTAGATTGGGTTGTTCTTGTACTACCATTAGAAACACCTTGAATACTTGTAATCAAATTTGCAATTAAGACAGAAACACTACTTTTAACACTATCTTGTGTTGTTTCTTCAGCTAGAATTGAAACAACTAAATCTTCAAGTTGTTTAATAATAGCAGTTGAATCAGCAGCACCTATTTTCTCAGCAGCATTTCCTAATGTTCTTAATGAACGATGAAATGTTGTTAAGTCATTTACAGTTGCATTTGACTCAATAATCTTCATTCCTAAATTTTCAATCACCATGCACTGTTGAGAACTTAAGTTTTCAAAGGCACTTTTACCAACGGAACTGCTTTTATTTTTTGCTGGTTTTTCGTCTTCTTTCTCATTTCCAAGAAATTGACTTAACTGTTCAAGTTGCTCATCAATACTGATAATTGTATCGTCATCACCCATTTTTACCATGAACACAAGAGTTCTTAGTAAATCAATGGACTTTAAAACCATATCAGCTAACTCTGCCGTATATTGTAATGATTTTCCTTTACGAATACGGTCAAAGATTGTTTCTAGACTGTGAGATAAAGTAGTAATTTTTGGTAATCGAACATAATCAGAAGTACCTTTAATTGAATGAATTGCTCGAAATAACTCATTAATAGACTCCATTGAATTTGGAGTTTTTTCAAGAGAGAGCAAATTTTCTTCAATCGTAACTAAGTGTTCTTCAGCTTCAACTACAAACTCTTTTAAAATATCTTCAGAAATTTCTAGTCCAAGATCATCATCAAAATTACTTTCCTCTTCAACACTTTGAGGAGTATCAATTTTTGGCTGAGCAGGTTCAGGTTTCTTTTGTATAGTACTTTTTGTATTTCCCTTTGCTAGCTCTTCTAAAACAACAATTGTACTTTCAAAAGGATATTCTGATCTCTCAGCTTCTATAAGCTCAAGCACCATCTGTTTTAAAAGGTCAATTCCAGGAAGAATTGTATCTAGTACTTCTGGAGTTGCAACTAACTCACTTCGTCGGAATAAATCAAAAATTGATTCCAACTTATGAGCTAATGCTTGGATATCATCCAACCCCATGAAACCAGCAGTTCCCTTGATGGTATGCATTACACGGAAAATCCCATTGATAATATCTTTGTCTTCTGGATTTTCCTCAAAAATTAATAAATTACTCTCGATTGCATCAAAGTTTTCCTGAGCTTCCTCAACAAAACCTTGAATCATATCCTGTAATTCATCGGACATGCTAATCCTTTAGAAGCATTTTTGCGTTTTCAATCAGATCTTCAGCCTTAACAGGCTTGACTAGGTATAAATTTGCACCAGCATTAAAACCTTTAATCTTATCTTCAGCTTCAGACTCAGTAGAAATAATAATAATTGGGGCATCTTTATGAACATCATTCTTTCGAATTTCCTCACAAAGAGTGTACCCATCCATTTTCGGCATATTAATATCAGCTACAATAAGATCAAAATTTGTACTGAGTAATTTTTCTAATGCATCATATCCGTTTACAGCCTCAGTAACTTCAAAACCTGCTGATTTCAACATAAATGTATGTAGATTACGTACAATAGCTGAATCATCAACGACTAATACTTTAGCCATATCTAACCCCAATAGTTAAGTGATTAAAAGAATATTAAAAGTCTAGTTCTTCTAAAGCTAAGTGAACCGCTTCAACTAAATCATCGTTTTCAGAATCTAACAACTTTTTTAAGTCATCAACAACTGAATCATCGCCGATTTCACGTAAAGCTTCTACGGCTTCAATTTGCACCCAAATCGAACTGTCATGAAGTAAATTTTTGAGTAAATCAATAGAACCATACTCGCTTAAAGAGGTTAAAACCTTTGTTAGTTCTACTTTTACTCTTTCTGTAATTTGAAAAGACAGAATTTTTTTAATAAAATCAATAATTTCTTTGCTAGCTTCAAGACTATTTAGAGCACGAGCAGCTTGAACACAAACAAGGCGATCATGATCCTCTAAACCTTTTTTAATTAGGTTTAAATCAGCAACACCTAAATTCTCAATCACTTTGAACGAAATACTTCTAATTTCTGGATCTGGATCATTTAGCCCTTCCATAAATTTAGTCTGTTCTTGTTCAGGATTATGTGCATAAAAATATTCAAATGCCATTTTTCTCTCTGATGTATTCAAAGAGTTCATATATGGCTGAATAATCGAATTGGTATTTGAATTTCCAATTGTAATTAAAGCAGCATCCACTTGCTGAACTACATTTCCGTCTGAATCATCAAGCTGAGCAATTAAATGAGCGATGAAGTCTTCTGCTCCAACTCTTCCCATTGCATTTGCAGCACTAATCCTAATTTCATCAGTTGGAGATTTCAACAACCGAATCATCTCTTCTTTTGGAACTGGATGCAATCCTTTATAAATTGCATCTAATGTCACTCTTGGAAGAATTGGGTCATCCATTGTTAAAAATTTTCGAACAACAGAGTACCGACCTTCATGACTTGACTGCCCAATGGCTTGGATAGCAGCCGCTTTTGCTTCTACTGATTTATTTTCATCATCTAATACACTTTCTAAAAGAGAAAGGTTTTCTGGAACTAAAGTAATTACAGCATGACATGCTTTTTTACGAAGTTCTGGATCAGGATGATCAAATAAAGAAATTAAGTCTTTTAAAAAAGCTTGTGATTGATAACAGCCAATTGCTTGGATAGCTTGTATTTGCAAGTCTAAATTATCTGTTTTAGAAAGAGTAACTATCGGCTGAAACTCTTCTTTTGTACAGTATTGGCTAATATCGGTATTGAGGTTTTTTTCAAGAATTTTACCAACAGCTTCTAGAACTTCACCACCAAACAGACCGATTGATTCTTTTGTTAATAATAAAATTAAGTCTTTTAGACCTTCTGAAATACCAATATTTGATAGAGCTTGCACACAAGAAAGTTTAACCATTAAGTTTTCTTCTTGTGCTAATGTATCTCTAATAATACTAAATGCATGCTCACCACCTAATAAGCCAATTCCTCGAATAACAGAACACTTCATCCATACATCAGAAGCAATATATTTTTCAAGAATTTTTACATGACCTATATGTCCTAATTCACCAATTCCATCAGCGGCAGAAGCTGCAACATTGACATCAGAATCACCTAAAGCAATTACTAAGGCATCAATACTACTATCACTTCCTATTTGAGATAATGTATCTACAGCAAATTTCCGAACATCACGATTATCAGACTTTAAACTTTCAGCTAATCTAGGAACGGCTGGTTCCCCTAAAAGACTTAAAATTTCTGCTGATAAATTTCGTAATCGAACATCTTCTGATGCTAATGCAGGGACAACGGAAGAGACAACTCCCTCTCCACCAATTCGCACTAAAGCATCAGCACAGGCTTCAGCTACAGCAATTGATTCATCCGATAAACCTTCAACAAGTCCTTCAATTCCCTTTTCATACTGACCATAACCTAAATCTTCAGCGGCATATCGACGAGCAGTTTCATCGCCAAGCTTCAAGTTTTTTAGTAGTTCAGCAATGGTTTCCTCAACAGACTCGTCTCTGAATGTTTCTTCCATACGGAGCATCCTTTTTTGAATATTGCGAATTGCGAGTTTTACTCTAATACTTTTACTTGCGATATGATAACGATTTTTTAAACTTTACGAGTTTAAACGCCGCACTAATTTTACCAACAGACTCAGAGTGACCTAAGAAAATAAATCCACCTGGATTTAAACTATTGTAAATTGAATTAACGACCTGTTTTCTTGCTTCATCATCAAAATAAATTAATACATTTCGACAAAAAACAAAGTCTTGACCTGTATTACGTCGCATTGACATTCGATCCATCAAATTAATTTTTTCAAATCGAACGCTTTTTAAAATTTCAGGTTTTGGACTATATTTTGTTCCATCAACAACATCAAAATATTTTCGTAAAAGAGTGGGATTTACATCTTTTACAGCTCTTTTTTCATAAATTCCAGCTTTTGCTTTTGCTAGAATATTATCATCAATATCAGAAGCTAAAATTTCAATTCTCCACTTTGAGAAATCTGCAACATGTTCACGAAGCATGATTGCAATGGTATAAGCTTCTTCTCCTGATGAGCTTGCTGCACTCCATATTTTTAAACGAAAATCACCTTTTTTCCGTTTTTCCTCAAGAATCAAAGGCAAAGCTTCCTCTGCAAATGATTCTAATTGAGGAATATTCCTATAGAAGTAGGTTTCATTTGTTGTCAAAATATTAATTAAATTTTTGAATTCTTCTGATTTGCGTTCTAATTTTAGCAAACGATAGTAGTCTTTTGCTGATTGACAATTACTTTCAGCAATTCGTTTGATTACTCGTTTTTCTAAAAAATAGAATTTTTTTTCCTCAAAATAAATTCCTGTTTGTTCGGCAACAAAATCCCTAATCGGCTTTAATTCTTCTGTTGTAACTTTAATCGATTGGACAGATGTCGTTGTCATTTAGCATTCCCTGTCAAGTTAACGATTTTATCTGCAATATTTTCTACAGGTAGAATAAATTCTGCAGCACCTATTTCAATGGCTTTTGCAGGCATTCCGAATACAACACAGCTTTCTTCCGCCTCTGCAATAGTATGCCCTCCTCTCTTCCTTAAAGCTAAAAGCCCTTTTGCACCATCATTCCCCATACCAGTGAGAATAACACCAGTCCAATTATCTCCTACTTCTTTTAATAGAGACTCAAACAGAATATCTACTGAGGGCTTATATAAAATATTGGGGATATGTTCTACAATTTCGACAATATTAACTCGGTTATTGCGATTTTTAATCTGCATATGTTTTCCACCAGGAGCAATATAAATCATACCACTTTGTAGAATTTCTCCATCTTCAGCTTCCTTTACTCCTAAGGGGCAAATTGAATTTAATCGATTTGCAAACGAATATGTAAATTTTTCGGGCATATGTTGAGCGATCAAAATAGTACCTGGAAAATTTTCAGGAATTTTTGGCAGGATAGACATCAATGTTTTAGGCCCCCCTGTAGACACTCCAATCCCAACAATATGACTTTTTACACTTGTTGTCCTTCTAACGGGAGTTTGAACTGTTCTTCTAACTGGAGTTTGAACTGTTTCCCTTACGGCAGTTCTAACTACTCTTGTAGAAACTCTTTTTTGATTTATACGTTGGAAACGCCTTGCATTAAGTGATGCCGTTCTTAATTTTTCTCGAATTAACTCTCCTTGACGAGCTAAATCAAGAGTAATTCCTCCTGAAGGTTTATGAATAAAGTCAAATGCACCTAAAGATAAGGCCTCAATGGTTTCATCTGCACCTTCTTCAGTTAGGGAACTAACCATCAAAACAGGCAGAGGAGCTTCTTGCATTAAAATTTTTAATGCTTCTAGACCATCCATTTTAGGCATATTAATATCTAGAGTAACAACATCAGGAGAAAACTTTTTAACTTTATCTAAAACTTCAGTTCCATTTCGTGCAGTAGCAACAACTATAAAGCTCGGATCATGCTGAATGATCTTCTTTAGCTCCGATCGCATTAATGCAGAATCATCAACAACCAAAACTTTAATTTTATTATCCATGAATTCAGTAATTCTTTAACAAAGATTAAATTTATAATTTAACAGAATCCTAAGCTTCTAGAGACTCTGATTTGCCTTCTGGTAATAATAGTTCCTCTTTACTCTCTAAATCAGAATAACTTTCTGCTTGTTTCAGAGTCTTTTTTAAATCCATCAAAATAATAATATCACCAGCAGCACTACTTTCTTTACCAATTCCCTGAATAAAAACATTTCCTTGCTGACTTATAAGTTCAGAAGGTTCTTCAAAAATTGAAAGTTTCATTCGTTTAATTCCAATTAAATCATCAACAATCAATCCTGCAACCTCTTCATCTGGTTTCACGACTAAAATTTTTGATTTGCTTGTTGATGGATTACTTTTACCATCAATTAGCTTAGGAAGATCAACAATTGAAATCACATCACCTCGAAGGTTAATTACTCCTTGAATAAATGGTGGTGATTTTGGAACAGGTACAATTTCTCGAATTGGTATAATCTCGTTTGATTGTGGAACTGGAATTGCGTAACGTTCTTGATTCACTCGAAATAACAATAAAGGCACTTCACGTTCTGTATCAACTAATGCATCTTCTTCATTTTCATTTCCAACATGTTCATCAAGAGATTTAAGCAACTCATTTTCTTCTTCTGTAAGAAAATTATCTTTGTTTAAAAGCATCACAACTCGGGTACGAGTTCCAACATCCATTTTGATGATACCCTTTAACTGCTCTGCTTCCGACTTGCTGATATTTGAAGGAGGTAACTCTACTTCATTTTCTCGAATACTAAAAACCTCTGTGATTTCTTCTACAATCAACCCAACTTTGATTCCACTAATTCTAATAATAATCACAGGGCTTGTATTTTCAATAACTTCTTGCTCTAATCCTAGACGATCCGCTAACCGAATGATTGGAATAACTTGTTCTCGTAAATGAAAAATACCTTCAACAAAAGATTCCATTTCAGGAACAACTGTTACTTTAGGCATTTCAATGATTTCTTCAATTAGTAGACCTTCAAGAGCATAAAACTCTAAACCAATTGAAAAACCTAATACGTGAAGTTCTTTTACAATCTCAATATCTTGAGATTGACTCTCATCAATTGCAGTTAGGTTAGTTTGCTGATCAAGATCCAACTCTAATAAAAAATCATCACTACTAATAATTTCTTCATGATTTAGTAGAAGAAGAATACTATCGTCATTAATTTTATAGGAGCCATAAATATATTTTTGTTTTTCATATGACATTAATGGTGGAGACTTTTTAACTTGGTCAGTGCTCATTGTAACAATCGAAGTAACTTTATCCACTAACATACCCAACTTCATTCCTTGGGCTTGGATTACAATTACTCGTTGTGTTGCTCCTATTTCATCTTCATCAATAGGAATTCCAAATCGAATTCTCATATCGATTACAGAAATCACTTCGCCACGAAGATTTGTAATTCCAATAAAATAATTTGGTGTTCGAGGAATCGCAGTAATCTTAGGCAAAAGAATAATTTCTTCTACACACTGAATATCAACGCCAAACAATTCATGACCAACATGAAAGCTAATATTCTGACGAGTTTGGCTCTGCTCTACAACAGTAGGTAAACTGCTCATAATTCTTACTAGGAAATAGAATTAACTCGATTGATAAAAACTTATTGGAAACAGAAAAACAACGAGTAGAAACAATGTCTTAAAATTTTTCTTTGAACAACTCTATCAAAAAAAAAAGTAAAAAGCCACTAATATTCCGTTAAGAATTAAATCCTACACTAGATTTGCTTAAACTATCTAAATTAAAATTAAAATGAATTTTAGCAATCCACTATCTACCTTGTGTAACTTTGTTTGTGAAGAAAAAATCAGCCAAAATGATAAAGTTCACCAAAAAGAACAAGATATTAGTAATCAATTTTCGAGTAAAACAAGAAAAAAAGAGTTTTTATCAGGTCGACATGTAGCACATATTGCTATGTCATCTGCTGATTTTCCATTTCTTCCAATCACTCAAAATAAAGACCGTTCTCCTTGCTGGCCTCCTTCTGTTATTGGAAGTATTACTCATTCTTCAACTTTGGTTGCTGCAATTGTAGCACATAAAAATAGCACACTTCAGGGCGTTGGAATTGATATTGAAAATTTAACTCGTAAACTACACCCTAATGTTTTTAAAAAAATTTTAACTCCTTGGGAGCAAACTCTTTGGAATCCTGATCATGAAACCACCACCACAACTCGTTTAATTTTTTCTATAAAAGAAGCTATTTTCAAGTGTTTCTACCCTTTAAACCAAATATATCTTGGCTTTCAGGATGCAGAAGTCACAGACATATATCACACAAAACAAAAATTTAAAGCACGATTTTTAAAAACTCCATTTTTACCCTCAGAAAAAACTCCAATTGAAATTTATGGAAATTTTCAAATTAAAAATCAGCATATTTTAGCCACAATTTCATATCCTTGTTTTTAAGGCTTTTCTAAGGTATTTTTGTTGTTACTTTTTTTAATGCATCCTGTTTTTTCTTTTCTTCTAATTTATCTTTTTCTTCCAAAGCCTTTAATTCTTCTTCGCTAAGAAGTTTAAAATATTTTTGAGTTGATATATCAAGTAAAGATCGGTTTACTTTTTTGGTATCCGTTGCTTTAATATATGAGAATAAATATGGATATCGAACCATCCTTCGTGGCTGTAGCTGAAATGCTCTTAGGAGCAGTTTTCGTTCATCCTCAACAGCCTTGTTAGGTAAACCAAAAAATCCAAATTGATAACCAACAGTTTTTAATTTAACGGTTTTACGAATTGTTGACTCTTTTATATTCTCGGTAAAAGGAAGAATATGTTTAATATCTTCTGATATATTTACAGGAAGATTCATAATTTGCCCTTTATCTTTAAAGAACCTAACAATTTTATAGAATGCACCAGTCATTTCATAAAGATAAAAACCACTCTCTTTTGCCTCTAATTTTTTTAACCACTCATCAAAATCTAAAAAGAGAATATTTTCCTTTTTAATTCCCCCTTTCCATTGCAAATATTGAGGAAAAATTACACTTCCTTTTGGAATGTACCATTTATGATCACCTGCAAAAGTCAGCTTTTTAACATCAGGAAGACCAACTTTGACAGGAACTAAGTAAACTTTCCAAAGAAGACTAATCAACCTCACTTTTTCTTTTGCTAATCTTTCTTTTTTTAGCATTTTAGCGGGAAAAATCGCATATTGTACTCGTTGTTGTTCTAAAAGAAGTTTTCGATTTTTAAAACTTCCACCATTAAATGGTTGAAATACACGATACTGATTAGCAAAACGAGAATTCCAATGATCAGAAAAATCCTGAATAAATTTTGACGATGCACTGGTCTGATCTCCTGTTGCAACCTCAACTAAGGTTCCTGCATAAACAGAAGTAACTCCAAAAATAAGAGAAATGAATATCCAATAAAAAAATAATCTCACAGCTATACCTGACATTGTGAACAAAAATAAGAGCTTCTTTGTTGCTGTTTGATTCTTTGAATCAAAGACGTACATCTTGGACAAGCTTTTTTTTCTTTTCCATATACCTTTAAAAAATCTTGAAACTCTCCAGTTTTATCATCAACCCTACGGAAATCAGAAATTGAGGTTCCATTTTTCTCTAAAGCAAGACGCAATATTTTTTTTGTTGAACGAATTAACTTTTGTGCTTCTTGAAAAGTAATTGTTTTTGTTCCTCTAGTTGGATGAATTCTACTATCAAATAGAATTTCGGCTACATAAATATTGCCTAAACCTGCAATTATTGTTTGATCTAATAAAAAAGTTTTAATTGCTGTATTTTTTTTAGTTAATTTTTCTTGAAGAAATTTGGTTGAAAATTTTTTATCTAATGGTTCAACCCCTAATTTTTGAATACTTGGATGAAGCTTCCAATCCTCAATTAATTCTAAGGTACCAAAGCAACGAACATCATTATAAATAAGCAAGCTTTGATCACTAAATTGAAATAGAATTCGATCATAAGCATTTGTTACTTGTTTTGAAGAAATTACAAACTTTCCAGACATTCTTAAATGAACAAGCAACTCTCTTGAAGTATCATCAAATTGAAAAATTAGGAATTTCCCTCTACGGAAAACATGATTGACCTTTCGATTGGCAAAAAAAGAAACAAAATTGTTACAATTTCCTTGAATCAAATTTTCTCGAATCACATTACATGACTGAACAGTTTTTCCTATAATTTGCTGTGATAAACCATCAACAATAGTCTGCACTTCAGGTAATTCAGGCAAAATCCTCTCCTAACTAATTTTTAATTTTACTTTTAGTTTAAAAATTAATGGCACAACCCACAGAGTAATATCAAGGGATTCTCTATAGGAAAAACTTTTTCAATCTTGAGGTTCAATAGGATTCTATTGTCTCATTTCAGAGTGAAATCAGGATTGACTAGAAAACAAACACTAGGCTAACGTCACGCTTTGATAAAAGACCCTTGTCTTTTTATCCAATAGAACTTCTTTTAATTGTAACCAATTATAGTATTCAAAGCCCATATGAGTGATAGCAATTCAAAGGTTGAAGAGTTTCAGTTTCAAGCTGAAATGGAACCATTACTACACCTTATTACCCATTCTCTTTATTCTCACAGAGAAATTTTTCTACGAGAATTAATTTCTAATGCATCTGATGCGTTAAATAAAGTTCGATTTGAATCATTAACAGATCAAAGCATTTTAGGCGATGATACTGATTTATGTGTTCAAATTAGCCTTGATGAAGAGAAAAAAACTTTTTCTATTTCTGATAATGGTATTGGAATGACTCATGATGAGCTCATTGCAAATATTGGTACCATTGCAAAATCAGGAACAATGGGGTTTGTTAAAAACCTAACAGGTGATCAAAAGAAAGATTCTGACTTAATTGGACGATTTGGAGTAGGTTTCTATTCTGTATTTATGATTGCAGAAGAAGTTACTGTTGAAACAAAATCGTTGAAAGGTGGTCAAGCACATCGATGGGTTTCAAAGGGAACTGGTTCTTATACAATTGAAGAAATTGAAAGAGAAACTCGTGGAACTACGATTTCTTTTACATTCAAAGAAGAAGCTGAAGAATTTGCTCAGAAAATGAGAATCAATAGTATTATTCGAAAATACTCTGATTTTGTTTCTTTTCCAATTAGCATTAATGATGAAGAAGCAAACAAATCAACAGCGATTTGGGCAAGAAATAAAAGTGAGATCACAGAAGAAGAATATAAAGAATTCTACCATTACATCTCACACAAAACGACTGATCCATTATCAACTCAACATTACAGTGTTGAAGCTCCTGCTCAGTTCCATGCTCTTGTTTATGTTCCAGAAGAAGCAGATAGTGACATGTTCACTGCTGAGAAAGTAGATACTCGACTTCATTTATATACAAGACGAGTTTTCATCCAAGATGATTGTAAAGAACTTCTTCCTGGATGGTTACGTTTTGTTCGAGGAGTTGTAGATACTGAAGATCTTCCACTTAATGTTTCTCGTGAAGTGACTCAAAACAGTCCAATCATGGAAAAAATCAACAAGTATCTTGTTCGTAAGTTACTTGCTGAGTTTAAATCATGGGCTGAGAACGACAAAGAGAAATTTGGAAAATTCTGGCGTACATTTGGAAATGTTCTAAAAGAAGGAATCCATTTAGACTTTAGTAATCGAGAAAAACTGATTCATCTTTTCAGATGTTCTTCATCTAAATTCCCAAATGAATTAATTTCATTGAAAGAATATGTAGAACGAATGACTCCTGATCAAGAAGAAATCTACTATGTTCATGGAAAGACTAAACAGATTATTGAGTCTTCTCCAAACTTAGAATACTTCAAGAAAAATGAT
>JBNMNM010000051.1:0-11421 GCA_051275585.1 bacterium
CTGAAAATCTTTTGGTGTATATTGTTTGAAATAATCATCTGGATCAAATCCATCAGGTAATAATACTACTCGGCTATCTTGATTATTTGCTAAAAACAATTTTACTGATTTTTCCGCAGCTTTAATTCCTGCTTGATCTCCATCAAATAAGAGAAAAATATTTTGTGGTCGTAACCGTTGTTGAATAAAACCAATATGACCATTCGTTAATGCTGTTCCACATGTTGCAAGTGCTTCATGCCAACCTTGCTCAGATAAACGAATTACATCCAAATAGCCTTCTACAATAATGAGCTGACTTTTTTTCCGAATACTTTCTTGAGCTTCGTAAATTCCATAGAAAGTACTACTTTTTTTATAAAGTTCTGTTTCTGGTGGATTTAGGTATTTAGGTTTTTCATCACCAATTGCTCTACCTGCAAATCCAAGAAGCTTTCCTGATATATTACGAATGGGGAAAATTACCCGATTTCGCATTCGATCATAGAAATTTCCTTTTTCTCCTTTTTTGATAAGTCCACAACGTTCTTGAATCTCATTTGAAAGAGAATTTTTCTGCAAATGAGTTTGCAACGAACGCCACTCTGGAAGAGCATAACCAACTTGAAAACTATCAATTTGCTTTTGGAGAACTTTCCGTTCTTCTAAATATTTTGAAACAGCACTATTTTCTTGACTCTTTTTTAGATTGTTTACATAAAATTGATTACTTTTATTTAAACATTCCTCAAGCTCATTCTGAGCTTGAAACTGCTGACTATCTTTTGTAACTTCTAGTGTAACTCCAGCCCTTTCTGCTAATTTATAAACAGCTTCAATAAAGGTGTAGTTTTCAAGGTTCATTAAAAAATTGAGAGCGGTTCCATAGGCTCCACAACCATAACAATTATAGTTCTGCTTACCAGCAGATACTACAAATGATGGTGTTTTTTCTTGATGAAATGGGCAAAGACCTAAAAAATTTTGACCACTTTTTTTTAAATGAACATACTCTTGAATTAATTGGACAATATCAACTTGCTTTGTAACCAAGTCAATTTGCTCTTTTGGAATAAAAACCATTTTGTGCTATGACCTTTATCTATCAGATGAATAAACGATTTTCAATATTAGGATTAGCTTTCAATATACCTGAATCCACTCCCATTTTATACATTAATTCAATTGCATTTTTGCCGATACTACCTAAATCTTTCGAGAAATCATTTACATAAAGTTCTACATGTTGCTTCATTACATTGGTGTCCATCTCTTGTGCATGATTCGACATAAAACTTTGGGATTCACTAGGACTTTTTTCAGCGTAAATGATTGATTTCTGAATTAAGCTTTGAACCTCTATTTTTTTCTCTTCAGCTAGTGATCGACGAACCATAATACCACCAAGTGGTAATGGAGACTGTGTTGTTTCTTCCCACCACTGGCCTAAATCAAACAACAAATTAAGTCCTAATGTTTGATAGGTAAATCGTGATTCATGAATAATTACGCCTAAATCAACCGTTCCATCCAAAATTGCAGGCATGATTTGATCAAAAGGCATTTGAATCACTTCATAATTGTTATTTTTTGCAATAGCTTGAAATAGGAAGCTAGCAGTTGTTAATTTCCCTGGAAGTGCAACTTTGCCTGATTTTGGCAATGTTTTTCCTTTTCCAATCACTAAAGGCCCACACCCTCTTCCTAATGCAGCTCCACTAGATAAAAGCTGGTAATGTTCCGCAACATGAAAAAATGCATGAATAGAAATTTTTGATATATCAAATTCCTGAGTAAGGGCAGATTGATTTAATGTCTCTACATCCTCAAGGGATACATCAAACTGAAATCCATGAGGTACTTTTTGATGAACTAAGGCATCAAAAATAAATGTATCGTTGGGACAGGGTGAAAATCCTAACGAGAATTGTGACATAATGAATTTTTGTAGGAACGAGGATCAAAGTAGATAGAAAAGTGAACTAACACAAATAATCAGATTTTACCAAAAAGTCAATTATACCCACATAAAATAAAGAAGAGGCAGTTTAGCAGAACTTTTAGGTAAAATCTATAAGTTAAATTTTAAAAATTTATTGTGCAGTAAAACAATGAATCACAAGTCATAAACTAAGTCATGAACTCGCTTTCTTTGGGCTATTGGAAGGAGTTTCTCAATTTGTTCAAGAGTTTCTTCTGAAAGCTGAATATCATCTAAGATATTTGGAAAATTAATTTCCTCTAATTTTTCTTTAAACTCATTACAAGCTTTTTGCATCCGAGTATATTCTTCAAAAATCAATAGACGCATGTTCATATTTCCATTGATTCTCTGCTGTTCCCAATTATTATGGATATTTTTCAGTGAAAATCGGAAAATTTGATCTAATGTTCTTAAAAGACGTAAAGAACTAGGATTTTTCTCGAAAAAGAAAAGAGAAACCGTATTTAACTCAACCGCATGTTCAAGTTGATTATAATCAATACTGATTCCATCTTTTGTTTGTTTTAAACAAACAGCAGCATATGAATGAGCAAAGTAAAATAATAGGGCTGAATGTAAATGAGGATCTTGAAGTCCTTCATAAAATGATGATGTCTCATCTCTAGTTGCAGATTTGTATCGATCATAATAACTGATGATAATATCATGCGAGTTTAAAATATAAAGCGTTTTTAAGTCTGCCAACATTTCAGCCGCTTCAGTATCCTTCACCATACTTTTTTTACATGTATGATAGAGCAACATGTTCAAGAACATTTTTGGAGAAAGTTTTGTACCACTTTCTAACATTTCTTGATGTGCTAAAATTTGAAAAACTTGTCCATCAAGTTCAGCAATTGAATTATTAAATGCACTTTTATAGTCATAAACAATTTTTAAAGGCTTTCCATCTGGTTTTAATGCTTCAACTAAAGCTCGATTGATATAACCTTGATGATAACGGCTTGATAAGCGAATTGCGGCATCAAAAGAACTTTTTGCTTTATCTAAGTAGTTGCTAACTTCATCAGGAGCGTCTTTATATTTTTGTAGATAAAGACGAAGATAGGAAGAGCCAATCATAAAAGGAATATCTGCAAATTCCTCATGTCGATGTTGCTTTTTAGTCTTTTCTTCAGGGGAGATTCGTTTTGTTTCTTGTAAAACACGAACAAGAATTCGAATTGCCATTTCGTAATTTTTTACTAAATAGTAAAGTATTCCTAACTGAAGAAGAGTAGTTGTATATTTTGTATGGTTTCGGGCTTTAATATCCCGATTCATCTGTTGTTTTACATCTTTAACGGCTTCTAACATTCCTGCGATTGAAACTCGTTTTGGTGGCTTTAAATCAACAGCATCTTCATATTGTTTAGGAATTGATTTTTGAAGCTCTCGATAAATGCTACTTGCAGAAGATATTGCTATTTTTTTTATGACAAGGATCTCCTCTTGTTTCAGCTTTTGAGTAGACATGAATTGTTTATAGTAACAACCACCCAAATTTAAAACAGCAGCCTGTCTAAGCGAAAAAAGAATATTTTTAATTCGAGTGTGTCTATTGTCTGTCTCATCAGTTGTTGCTTTGTAAAATCCAATAATATCAGTTGAATATATCGGAACCATTGCAATATCTTCAGGTATCCACTCGTTTTCAACATTTCCTAAACCAAGACTAGGAAATGTTTTGATGAGCCTTACAAGTAATGTACGTACTTGTTCATCATGTTCATTGAATAATTTTTTGAAATTTTTCTGTGGTTGAGGCAATCCACGATAGTGAGATTCAAATTCAATCAGAGATGCTTCCATTTCAAGGTCAGCAATTAGCGTAAAGCAAAGTAGGCGGTTGAATGGATCAAGGGCTTCTCGTTTGATTTGCTGAATATATTTTTTTGCTTTTAATATCACAGAATATAAATCGACATTACCTTCAGAACTACGGGCATTATAAAATCCCATGGCAGCAAGAGATAATAAAACAATGCAATGCTCGTAAGAACCTTTCTTACAGGTTTTTAATTCGTCTAATAAAAGATGCTGTGAGCGATTATCAAAAAGTAACAGTTCACTGGCTCGTTCTGCTAATAATGTTATACTCATTGCCTGCTTTTCTGGTGATTCGATTTATCGAAGCATGATAGTAAGACTTTTCTATAACGATTTTTCAATAAAGAAAAGAATGAATTATAACATTCATTAGAATTTTCTAGATGCCTATGAGCAAGCAAAAAATATACCGAGATTTTTTTATTTTAGGTGGATTTTAAAACGAGTTACTACTGAGAGGGAATTTAGAGGATGATAATCATCCTCTAAATTAGAAAAAATTCTATCCTGCAATTGCTTTGTTTAGCAAAACAGTCATACGAGATTTTTTTCGAGATACAGTTTCTTTTTTAAACAAACCTTTTGAGAATGCTTTATCAATTATTTTGTGAATCGCAGGAAGAGCTGCTTTAGCTGCTTCTACATCTGACTCAACAAGAACTGCAAACTTTTTTAACTCTGTTCGATATGCAGAAGTTAAAGCTCGATTTCGAAGATTTCTTTTAATGTTTTGTCGGTTTCTTTTTTCTGCTGACGCATGATTAGCCATATGTACTTCTCCAAATCTTATAAAAGGCTTTTTAGAAAGCGTTAATAATATGTTCTAGTTGAAACATTCCAGTTTGATTTTTACTAACTCCAATTGCATCAAATCTAGGTTGTTGCTGTTGGATTTGATGTAATGCAAGATAGTAAGAGGCTACTTTTCGAACTTGCTTTTGCTTTTTGTTCGTAATTGAAAGCAACGGGTGAACTGCATTCTTACCATCTGTTTTTGTTTTTACTTCAACAAAGACAAGAAAATCATCAATCGTTGCAATCAAATCAATTTCGCCTAATTTACACTGAAAGTTTCTTGCGATAATTTTGTACCCATTTCGGGTCAAATACTCTGCGGCATGTTTCTCCCCATCAAAACCTAACTTTTTAGAAGAGATCATCAGAAATTATCGTCTTAGTTTTTCTTTAATACGAGCCGATTTACCAGAAAGATTTCGGAGATAGTAAAGTTTTGCTCTTCGAACAACACCTTCTCTAATTATTTTTACACTCTCAATTTTTGGAGTATGCATAGCGAAGGTTCTTTCAACTCCATGTCCTTGAGTTACTTTCCGAACTGTGAAAGTTGCTTTTAAGTTACTTTGGCTAAGGTGCTTTGCAAATACAACTCCCTCAAATGCTTGGATACGTTGCTTATCCCCTTCAATGATTCGGTAGTTCACACGCACAGTAGAACCAATTTTGATTTCTGGAAGATCGCTACGAACTTGGCTCTTCTCAATAGCTGCAATAATGTTACTCATCTTTTTCCGTATCAGAAATAGTTCAATCAAAATGGGTTACTTTCCTGAGGTATGCCGATTTTGATACTCAACAAATAGCTCAGGTCGTTTATCTTTGGTCTTCTGGAGAGCACTTTCCTGCCTCCATTCTTCAATCTTTGGATGATTTCCACTAAGTAAAATATCAGGAACCTGATGCCCCATAAATTCGGATGGACGAGTATATTGAGCGTATTCTAAAAGTCCATGACTAAAAGTTTCGTGCTCTAAAGACTCTGCATTTCCAATTACTTCAGGGATAAGCCTACTGGTTGCTTCAATGATTGTCATTGCTGCAACTTCGCCACCAAGCAAAATAAAGTCACCCAAACAAATTTCTTCATCAATGAATTGATGAATCCTTTCATCGAACCCTTCGTAGCGACCACAAATAAACACAAGTGGTTTTTTACTCTGACTTAATTCAACCGCTTTTTTCTGATTAAACGGCTTTCCTTGCGGAGAAATTAAGATTTTATGGGTTCCATTCGGAAAATTTGAGTCACACTCTTGCAAGGTTTCTACAATTGGCTCTGGCCGAAGTAACATTCCTGCTCCACCACCATAAGGGTAGTCGTCTACTTTGAGATGTTTACCAATTCCGTGTTTACGGAAATTGATGAGATCAACCTTAATTCTTTCTTGATCAACAGCCTTCTTTAAAAGACTTTGAGACAAAAAAGAAGAAAAAATTTCTGGAAAAAGAGTTAAAATTTGAAAATGTAACATAAACTCTTTAAGTGATTATTTTTTCTTTCGGTTTAACTCAACTAAACCTGGAAGAGGATTAATGATGACTTTTTGTTCTTCTGGAAGAACATCAATCAAAACTTCGTGAGTGGCTGGAAAAAGAAAAATTTCTTGATCTTTAGTTTCCACTTCACAAATTCCGCTTGCAGCAGTTTCAAAGTAGTTTACAATTTTACCTAATTCTTCATCATTTGTATCATAGACGGTTGCTCCAATCAGTTCATGAATAAAATATTCATCATCTTCAAGTGGAACAATATCTTCATCTCGTACATATACACCTACACCTTTTAAGGATTCGGCATAATTCCGATCATTGAAGCCTTTTAGCTTAATCAGCCATTGACCTTTTCCATTGAGTCGGATTTTTTCGATTGAAAACTCTTTGAGTTCTCGATCGACTACGAGAAATAAATTTTCAAGGTCTAGGTATTCTTCGATTAAATTGGTCAATGGTTTTATTCGCAGTTCCCCACGAATACCATGAGCAGTAATAACCCCACCTAGTTGGTAAAAACCTTCAAATTCCATCTATTTTGCTGAAATTTGAATTCCTTCTTTAGCTAGAAGTCTTGCAACTGTTTCAGTTGGAACTGCACCAGTTTTTAGCCATTTTTCAACAGCTTCTTTATCTAAAGAAAGGTCTCTTTTTGATGGATTGTATGTTCCTAATTTTTCTAGGAAACGGCCATCTCGTTTCATTCGAGCGTCTGCCGCAACAATTCGGTAAAAAGGAGCTTTTTTAGCTCCACCACGAGCAAGTCTAATTTTTACAGCCACAAAATCCTCTTGATGATATGGTTGTTCATCTTAATAAATAGAAACTAACAATGGGAAGGTTATTAAAAAGGACTTCCCGGCCCTAACATATTCTTCAATGAACGCATCGATTTTTTGCCTGAACCCATTGAGGAAAACTTTTTCATCATTTTTCGCATCTGAATAAACTGTTTAATCAGTTTATTGACATCACTTACTTGTGTTCCACTACCTTTTGCAATTCTAGTTTTTCGGGTACCATTAATTAATGTATGATTACCTCTCTCTTTTTTAGTCATCGAGGAGATAATTGCATCCACTTTGATTAATGCACCGTCATCAACTTGTTGCCCTTGCATCATCTTTGAGTTGACCCCTGGAAGCATTCCCATTAGATCAGTCAAAGAACCCATTTTCTGGATTTGACGAAGTTGGTCTTGGAAATCTGCAAGTGTAAATGAATTTTTTCGAATTTTTTCTTCTAAAGCTACTGCATCGCTTTCATCAAAATGCTCTTCAGCCTTTTCAATCAAGCTCATCATATCACCCATTCCCAAGATCTTTGAAGCAATTCGATCTGGATAGAATGGATCAAGATTATCTACTTTCTCACCAACCCCTACAAACTTTACAGGCATTCCTGTAATAGATCGGATTGAAAGAGCAGCACCACCACGAGCATCACCGTCCATCTTTGTAAGAACAAATCCTGTAACGCTAAGCTTATCATTAAAAGCTTTGGCAACTTGTACAGCATCTTGTCCTGTCATTGCATCAATCACTAAAAGTGTCTCAGCAAGAGGAACAGCTTTTTTAATATCTTCTAACTCATTCATTAATTTTTCATCAATATGCAGTCGTCCTGCCGTATCAATAATCATAACGGTTGAGTTTCTTTCTTCAGCGATTTGATAGGCTTGAGTTACAATATCCACAACTTTCATATCTTTTGTAGAATCAAAACAAGGAATATCAATACTTTTCGCTAAAGCTTGCAATTGATCAATTGCAGCTGGTCGATAAATATCTGCGGGTACAAGGTAAACGGACTTTCCTTCTTTTTTTAATCGATTCGCTAATTTCGCCGTTGTGGTTGTTTTACCACTTCCTTGTAAGCCTACCATCATAATAATGGTGACCTTATTATTGACTAACTGAATGCCATGATTCTCTTTTCCCATCATGTTCGCTAACTCATCATTCACAATCTTAATGAGTTGTTGAGCAGGGGAGAGAGATTTCATAACCTCTGAACCTAACGCTCGGGTTTTGACTGATTTTAAAAATGCGTTTACGACCCGATAATTGACATCAGCTTCAAGCAGTGCCATTTTCACTTCTTTTAATGAAGAAGTGATATTCGCTTCAGTAAGGATTCCTTTATTAGTAATCTTACGAAACGCATTCGTAAACTTTTCGCTTAGGTTTTCAAACATAAGGCGGGTTCGACTTTCTCTAGGCCAACTAATGTTACTTAAAAATATAAACAGTCTTTCTAGTAGCTTATTTTTTATCTGTCAACGGCAAGTTTCCCCCTTCTTTAAGAAAGGAGTAACTCTCTTAGTTATTTCCTATTTTCTTAGTGCTTGTGGGTTACAGCTTAATATGAATGAAGCCCAGCTTTCAAACGGTGCCAGATCTTTGTTTATTTATGGAGTAGATAATGACACCTTTTCTTCAGGTTTGGATATTCACCTGAAAAAAAGGTTACTATTACGACTTTCTCAGCATAAAGGTTTGATTGCAAAATCTGCAAATCAAGCTGATTTAATTATCTGGGTTACAGCAACAAGTAGCACTTACTCAAAAGCTTCATTCTCTTACTTTGGAACAGCATACTATAAATATGTGTATTCTGCTTCAGCTAGAGTGAATGTAAAAGACACTCGAAAGGGAAAAAAATCGTATACTTTCTTGAGTTCTGCATCATTCACCTTTCAATATAGCAAAGCGGATCTTGATCTTTCTGATGATGAATGGGGCAGAAAACGAGCTACTGAAAAGTTAGGTGAAAAAATCTACCAAACGCTTATTCAGCAGTTTTAGATTGCTCTAAAGGTTGAGCTTCTTCAACTAACATAATTGGAATGCCCTCTTTAATTGGATAAAGCAAAGAGCAAGGTTTACAAGCTAACCCTTCAGGGCTTTCTTGCTTCTCTAAAGACCCTTTACATTTTGGGCATGCTAAAATTTGTAAGAGTTCACTATTAACAGCCATGTAAACCTCGGATTGCCATTGTTATTGATGTTTTGCAAAGTAGCGGATGAGATTATTGGTTGAAGAATCATGTTGCAAGGGTAAATCATTATTTTTTTGCAATTCAGGTAAAATTTGACTCGCAAGTTGCTTCCCTAGCTCTACTCCCCATTGATCAAATGAGTTGATATTCCAGATTGTTCCTTGAACAAAAATCTTATGTTCATAAAGAGCAATTAAGCTTCCTAATATTGCAGGAGTCAGCTCTTCAGCCATAATGCTGTTTGTTGGACGATTTCCTTCAAACTTCTTGAATGGCTTTAATTTTTCTGGAACCCCTTCCTTATCTAACTGAGCTTCACCTTTTCCAAATGCAAGAGCTTCTTGTTGTGCAAAGAAGTTTGACATTAATTTAGGGTGATGATCTCCAATTTTATTTAAAGAACGAGCAAATCCAATAAAATCACAAGGAATTAATTTTGTTCCTTGGTGAATCAATTGGTAAAAAGCATGTTGTCCGTTTGTTCCTGGCTCTCCCCAGATAATTGGCCCTGTTTGGTAATCAATTGGATTTCCTTCTCGATCAACTGACTTTCCATTACTTTCCATATCTCCTTGTTGGAAATATGCAGCAAATCGAAGCATATATTGATCATAAGGAAGAATCGCTTGAGTATCAGCACCAAAAAAGTTGTTGTACCAGATCCCTAGTAGCCCTAGAAGTACAGGCATGTTTTCTTCTAAAGGAGCATTCAAAAAATGTTGATCCATTTTGTGATAACCATCAAGAAACTGATAAAAATTATCAGGCCCAATGGCAAGCATCACAGGAAGACCAATTGCAGAAGTCAATGAATAACGTCCACCAACCCAATTCCAAAATGCAAACATGTTATTAGTATCAATTCCAAATTCTGAAACTAATTCTTGATTTGTAGAAAGAGCAACAAAATGTCTGGCAACTGCTTTTGGATCTTTAAGTTTTTCTAACAACCATGTTTTTGCAGAATTTGCATTGGTCATGGTTTCTTGTGTTGTGAATGTCTTTGAAGCAACAATAAATAGTGTTTCTTCTGGATCTAAATCTTGCAGTTGTTCTGCAATGTGAGTTCCATCAACATTGGATACAAAACGAACGGTTAAATCTCGTTGAGAGTAATATTTTAAACCTTCATAAGCCATCACAGGGCCTAAATCAGATCCGCCAATTCCAATGTTAACAATGTTTTTAATCCGTTTTCCTGTGAATCCTTTCCACTCACCAGAACGAATTTGATTTGAAAAAGCTTCCATCTGTTTCAACACTTTATTTACTTCAGGCATTACATCTTCGCCTTCAAAGTGAATTGGAGTGTTAGAACGATTTCGAAGAGCAACATGTAAAACAGCTCGATCTTCTGTATTATTGATTTTTTCCCCTTGAAACATCTGCTTTGTTTTTTCAGTAAGGGAAGAACTTTTTGCTAAATCAAGAAGAAGCTTAATTGTTTTTGAGTTGATGCGATTTTTTGAATAATCCAAATATAAATCACAAGCTTCGAAAGAAAGTTGGTCTGCACGACTCGAATCTTCGTTAAAAAGATCTTTAATCGAAGTATTCTTAATTTCTTTGTAATGAGCTTCAAGTGCTTTCCATTCTGCTTTTTCAGTCAGTTTTACCATTCTACTTTCCTTTTTAGAGATGAATCTAATTTTTTAAGATCAATATATTGTCAAAAATTTTTATCTCAAAGGCCTTAGCAAGTCTGGGCAAGAACGGAAAGAATTAAAATGTTAGGTCTTTTTAAAAAACAGGTTAGATTTTATCTAATTTGAAATATAAGGGGATTTTGCTTACTTATTAATTTCATCTACTAGAAATTCTTTTAGATGATTTTTTGCTTCACATAAATGTTCGTTTTTACTGTGATTCTTTTTCTCTACTGTTTCTTTCTCCTGATTATACTTTTTACTTACTTCTTCTTTATTTACAAAATTGTATTTGCCTTCAAAACCTATTTCTACTTGCATCTTTTCTAACTCTTCTTGAAGTCCTTTTATTTTTTTTAGAACAATCCTTTCCATCATTTTTTTTTCTTTACAGATACACTCTTCATCCTGATCTACTTTCTCTTGTAGCTTGTCTATTTTTTCTTGAATTTTCTTTATTTCTTCTTTCATGTTTCCCCTTAGTTCAACGTTTACTTGTTAATTATTTTATGTTGAATTTCTGCAAATAGAATTCTTTCACGCTCTAAAAAATAAATCTAGTATAGATATCCAGAAAAGTTTACCCTAATGGCATATCTATCGTACTAACGTTACGATTTTTTAGGATAAAATAGAGAATAAAGCCAATTGGCCAAAAATTAGATCAATAAAAGAAACTTTTCTGAACACCT
>JBNMNM010000052.1:0-11276 GCA_051275585.1 bacterium
GAGCTAATGGAGCAACTACTGGTCAAGGACTTGCGTTTGTAGAAGCAGGAACTGGAACTGTTGATTCTGGTGATAATGGTTATGATATTGTTGTTACTCAAACTGCATCTAAAAGTAATTTACAAGGGAATACTGCTTTAACAACTGAAATGGTTCAAGCAGGAGAAACTCTAACTGCAACAGAAGGTGGAATTTCTGCTAGTTATACAACATCTAAATTAGATACTGTAGAAACAGCAGTTCAAAATTTTGCATCTGCATTAGATAAAGCAGGACTTGGAGTAACCGTTTCAAAAAATCATGACAATACAGTTTCAGTAGCTCATAAAGAGTATGGTTCTAAGCATGACTTCAAAGTAAGTAGTACTAGTGCAGGTATTCTTTCTAAAGAAGCTGGAACTTTTGAAAGTTCAGTTGCTGGAAATGATATTAAAGGAACACTTAATGGTGAATCTGCAAGTGGTGAAGGTCAAGTTCTAACAGGAAGAGAAGGAACAAAACATGTTGAAGGTCTTTCTGTACGATATACTGGTAGTATTGCTGAATCTGCACCTGTAGAAGGTCAAGAAGGTGAAGCAGCCGCAGTTTCTGAAGAAGGTACTAAAGTTGGTACTGCTCATGTTGCTCAAAATTCTCTTACTTTCCAAGTAGGAGCAAATCAAGGGCAAACTGTAGGAATTTCTCTTAAGAGTACTTCTTCTTCAAAGCTAGCTACTGGAATTGAAAACGCAAGTGGTTTTAATTCTCTTGCTGATCTTGATGTAACAAATAGTGCAGGATCACAAGATGCAATAGGAATGATTGATAAAGCAATCAATGAAATTTCTACAACACGAGCAGAGTTAGGAGCATTCCAAAAGAATACTTTGGAAAGTAATGTTACTAATCTTCGAAATGCATCTGAAAATATGTCTGCTTCTGAGTCTAATGTTCGAGATGCAGATATGGCAGCAGAAATGGCTACGTTTACTCGTAACCAAATTATGACTCAGTCTGCAACTGCAATGCTTTCTCAGGCTAATAACTCTCCAAAAGGTGTTCTTCGACTTCTTGGGTAATGTTGGTTCTGCTCAAAATACTCCTACTTTCCAGGTAGGAGCAAACCAAGGGAAAACTGTAAGAGTTTCTCTTAGAAATACTACATCTTTAAAGTTAGTTACTGGAATTAAAAACAGAAGTGGTTTTGGTTCTCTTACTGTTGTAAGAAGTAGTGCAGAATCACAAAATACAATAGCTGGGTCTCGTGTTCGGGATGCGAAAAAGGCAGCAGAAATGGCTGTATTTACTCGTAACCAAATTAGGGCTCAGTCTGGAAACGCAATACGTGCTCAAGCTAAACAGTCTCCAAAAGGAGTTCTTCGACTTCTTTGGTGATGAGTAAAAGTAATAGCTTGTAGATAAAGAAAAATTATTTATCTATTTAATTTCCAGCTAGAAAGTTTACTTTCCCGCTGGAAATCTATTTAATCAAAATCCTACCTTGTTACAACTCCCCAAAACTTAAAGTAACAACACTGTAATTATTACAAACAACAGGTAATGAACCTGAATTTCCTTGCTCTCCATTAGAATAAAACCCAATAATTGGAGAATCAACAACACTTTTTGCTTGTTGGAAGCTTTGTTCTAATTTTTTATCAAGCAACATTTTTCGACCTGCACACTCAATAACTAAACTAGCACTAATTTTTCCATCAAGTTGTTCTTGATTTTTTTTCAGTGCATTACTAGTTGCAGCAACAAAAACATCATCATTTCTTTGCATTAATGTAAGCTCTGTTCCTTCTGGAATTTCGCCATAAAACTCAATACTACCATTTTTATTAATAATCTTTGGGAAGATTGTTTGATAGTTTTCCGTTCCTTCCATTGGAATTCCAAATGGATTTTTTGTGATGTGTTGAAAGAATGGAAGACCTAATAATTTTTTTGGAGTTACTCCCATTTTTTGAGTAAATCCTGTAAGCATTTTAGGCATAACCCCACCCATTTTAATCATGCTGATTCCTTGCATTACTTTTTTCTCTGTGGAACCAACTAGCTCTGCATATCGTTGCGATGCTTTTTTTCCATCAAGTTGATGAACAATACAACCATCTACTTTAGTAATCGTTACTTTTTGAGAAGTATGCTCATAACCATGACTAAGAGATTTTGCAATTTTTCGGTTACTTCCAATTCGTAATGCTACAAGACCATTATCAGAGCAAAGGTTGTTTGTGATTACTTGGCTTCCTAAAAATGTAAGACTATCCCCAGCAGAACCACCCACAATTTGTACATTTTCTCCTAATTCTTTTTGAAGAATAGGAAAAATTTGAAACTCCCAACCACTTTCTTGAACCGTTGAACCTGGAGCATGAACAATAACGACTTGATGAGGCATTTCCTCTACAGCATCGTTTTTTAACTGCTTTGCTAAATTTTTAGCGGCTTGTTGAGGTGCTGTTTTTGCTCCATCTGTACTAGCGACAACAGCTTTAAACTCTTGATCCCCAGCCATTAAAACCATTCCTCCCTCTTGAATTCCTTCAGGAGTAATTTCACCACTTGTTGTACAGCCAATCCAAGGCATTCCTGAGAATTTTTGATTCAGCTCAGAGGTAACTATGTCTAAATCATGTTTCTGATCAAGATAAAGTAAGGCAAAACTAGGAGTTTCAGAAATAGAAGATACTAACTCTTGAACTGCTTGGTTTGTGTTCTTTTGTTTACTACTAGTTATGGTAAATGGATTATTACTCATAAATTTCTCTTGATAAAAAAACTTTGAAAATCAGATAAAATACATTGAAGTGGGTAGATATATTGTTCATTAACGTATTTCTCTAAAAATTCCAATTGTGAAAAATAAAAGCTCTTGTTTAGACATTTGATCAATATACATCTGAAAAAGAGGTTGTTTTAATTCTGTAAATTCAATAGTTCATTACAGGGGGATTTATTTGTATGATTTTTTAAATTTGAATAAAGTAACTTGTTCATGTTGTTAGCTGATATATCAAAAGTCTTATTTTATTATGCTCGTTCACGTCATTTACTTCAATTCTCTACCCGAGAACAGATTGAGCAGTGGCAACAAGATTGTCTAAAGGATTATATTAAAACGGTTTTGCCTAAATCTCCGTTTTATCAAAAGCAAGACTATCAATTTTTTCATCAGCTTCCAATTATGGACAAAGCTACAATGATGGAAAATTTTGATACAATTAATACTGCGAATATTTCAAAAAAAGAAGCACTTGAAATTGCCTTGAAAGCAGAAACTTCAAGAGACTTCTCTCCAAAAATTGGTGATATTACAGTAGGGCTTTCATCTGGTACTTCAGGAAATCAAGGGATTTTCTTAGTTAGTGATCATGAACGCTTGAAGTGGGCAGGAACAATGATTGCTAAAACACTTCCTCCAAATATTTTACAATTTCAGAAAGTTGCTTTTTTTCTTCGTTCAAATAGTAATTTATACTCCACTTTAAAGTTTTATCCTTTTCAATTTCAATTTTTTGATCTTTTTGATGATTTTGATAAGTTATTGCAGGATCTTACCGAATTTAGTCCTACAATTTTGGTAGCTCCTGCACAAGTATTACAGATGATTGCACATGCTCAAAAATATGGAAAAATATCAATTGATCCACAAAAAATTATTTCAGTAGCAGAAGTTTTAGACTCATTAATTGAAAAACAAGTGAAAAATGTTTTCAAAAAAGTGGTGCATCAAATTTACCAATGTACAGAAGGATTTTTAGGTGCGACTTGCCACTATGGAAATATTCACTTAAATGAGGAATTCATTTTTTTTGAAAAAGAATGGATAGATAAAGGAAGTCGAAGATTTGTGCCTGTTATTACTGATTTTTCAAGAACAACTCAGCCTATTGTTCGGTACCGTCTTGACGATGTATTGCAAGAAAAAAAAGAAGCTTGTCTTTGTGGAAAGACTACTACAGTTCTAGAACAAGTTGAAGGACGTTGTGATGATATTCTATATGGAAACTCAAAGGATAAAGAAAAATTAATTGCAATTTTTCCTGATTTTATTCGTCGGGAAATCGTAAAGATTAATTCTAGAATAGAAGGATATCGGGTTTTACAACTTACACCAGACCGCTTAGATGTTTTTCTTATGACTGATGAGCAAGAGCTTTTTGATGCAATAAAAACTGTTTTACAAAATCTTTTTAAACACTTTGAGTGTTTACCGCCAGAAGTCAAATTTAAAACAGACTTACGACTTCGGATTACTGATAAATTACGTAGGGTAGAGAGAAGGTTTCCAATACCTTGAAGAGAATAAGCTGATGAAAAAATTATTACTTACAGGAGGACGAGCACCCGTTACTTTGGATTTAGCTCGTTTATTTCATGCTACTGGTTGGAAGGTATTGGTTGCAGATAGTATTAAATTTCCAATTTGTAAAAGTTCTAATGCGGTTTCACGTACATTCCTACTTCCGCCTCCTAAAACAGAAACAAAAGCTTTTATTGAAAGATTAAAAGAAATTATACAGCATTATGAAATTGACTATCTTCTTCCTACTTGTGAAGAGGTTTTTTTTATTTCACGTTATCGAGATGAACTATCTCCTTATTGCAAAGTACTTTGTGATGATTTCGATAAAATAAAACAGTTTCATCATAAATATACTTTTACTACATTAGCGAAAGATTTAGGAATTAAAGTTCCTCTCACTAATTTAGTTGAATCAAAAAAAGATCTATTTCAATATAAAAAGACGTCAAAGCATTATGTGTTTAAACCTGCATATTCTAGGTTTGCAACAGAAACAAAAATCAACCCTAGTTTTGAAGACGTAATAGAGCTTACACCAACACGACAACAGCCGTGGGTTGCTCAAGAATTTATTCAAGGGAAAGAGTATTGTTCTTATGGGTTTGCAATTGATGGAAAGCTAAAAGCCTTTTCTTGTTATCATCCTTTATATCGAGTAGGGAAAGGATCAGGAATCTATTTTAAGCCTGTAGATAATCTTGTAATTCAAAAATTTGTGAAAAATTTTGTTGAAAAATTTGAATTTACAGGGCAAATAGGTTTCGATTTTATGGAAAATAGTTTTGGTGAAGTTTTTGTCTTAGAATGCAATCCAAGAGCAACAAGTGGATTGCACTTATTTGATTTGCAAGATCGTTTTGAGCAAGTTCTTGATCCTAATGCTTTGTTACTGGTTCCAGATCGTCCAAAGCCTAAAATGGTGGCTATTGGAATGAAAGTATTTGGATTTCCGTATGGTCTTCAAAGTGGTGGTTTTTCTAAATTTAAAAAGGCTTATATTGTAGCTGAAGATATTATGCTCAATACAAAAGATCCGAAACCATTCTTTTATCAATTGGTTACAGCGGGTGAAATTTTAAAAACTAGTTTGAGAAAAAGAGTGTCTCTTCTAGATGCAGCAACTTCTGATATTGAATGGAATGGTGAAGATATATAAGTTGTTTTTTGAAATCAAAAAGTATTTTTAATAAAAAATACTTTTCTTTTAGTAAGTTAGGAATCAAGTATATTTAAAATGTTGACGAAGCTATTTAGTTTCGTCTTATTTGCAGTTGACCGAAAGTTCAGTCAAAAATTAGAATGCCTAAAAAAGTTAATAAAGAAGAGAAAAAAAAACATATTTTACAAGCTGCCTTGGACTCTTTTTATGAAAAAGGAATCCATGAAACTAAAATGGCAGATGTCGCAAAAAAAGCAGGTATTGGTAAAGGTACACTATATGAGTACTTTACTAATAAAGAAGAGCTTTTTTTAGCTGTAGTAGATTTCTCTTTTGAAGGCATTGCTTCTGACTTAGAAGAGCAAATTTCTGAGCTTTCTACTCCAAAAGAAAAGTTAGAAAGTCTTTTTAATAGTACAGTTGATTCTATGATTAAAAATCAGGATTTATTCAAGGTTTTGATGGAATTCTGGACTGCAACAATGTCAGATGGAAAAAAACCGAAATGGATTGAGTTATATTATTTTTTTCGGGGAATGATGTCTTCATTTATCGACGAGGGCATTAAAGACGGATCGTTTTGTAAAGGGATTAATTCCACCACAATTGCTGCAAGTATGCTTGCTTTTTTAGATGGAATTATTTTGCATGTGATTGTTCTAGGAGATGATCAATTTCCGGTACAACAGATTTCAGATGATTTCTTTCAAAATACAATTCGTGGAATGGAGTAAGGGGAAGAGTATTTTCACTTTCTAAAAAAATAGTAATGACCGAAAAGTCGGTCAAAATAAGAGGTGAGTCAATGCGGAATGTTTTAAATTGGATGAATGTTTATTTTGCTCAAATTCCAGACTTTGTAATTCGAAGAAAATGGATTGTTTGGGGAGCCTTTTTAGTTTCAACCATTTTGGTTGTTTGGGGTTCGACAGGAGTTAATGTAAATATGTCTATGGAAGTTTACTTCAAAGACAATGATCCTACAAAAATTTCTTATAACCAGTTTCGAAATGAGTTTGGAAGTGATGAATTTCTTTTTATTACCTTTCGAGCAAAAGATGGTGATATTTTTTCAAAAGAATCCTTAACGGTGTTGAGTAAAATTCAACAAGAGTTGCAAAATTACCGTCTCAAGTTGAAAAAAGGAGAAAAATCAGAGCTAGATCATATCACTGATGTGAAGTCAGTTATTAATGCAAATTATATGGAAGCCAATGGGAATACTTTGTATTCAAGACCATTTGTTGGTGAAAATATTCCTAAGACAAAAGCAGATAGTGATCGTCTTCGAAAGTCAGCAATGAGTCATCCAGATTATCCTCTACTTTATTTCTCGAAAGATTCAAAGTATGGAAATATCTTCTTAAGAACTGACTTTAGTGCTGAAACTGTTAGTCAATCGATTGCACGAATTAAAGCAGAAGAGAAAACAAAGAAATCAGGTGCTACTGATGATGATGAAGAGGATGATGAGGAAGGTTTTGAAATGGGAACTTCAAAACAACCCGTCAAAATCATCAAAAAAGAAATTTCTAAAAATGTTCAGTTTAAGGCAACTGAAATGGACGAATATTCTAGGTTTACTGCTGCACTTTGGACGATTTTAAATAAACCAGAGTATAAAAAGCATTTTGAATTTTATCCTGTAGGTAACCCGATCATCATGACGTTCTTTCAAGATATTGTGATGAACGAAATGGGGTTAATCTATTTAGGAACAATAGCTGTTATTATGGTTTTTTTATGGATTTTATTTCGATCCTTTAGTGCTGTAATTTGGCCTATTGCAATTGTAATTTTCACGGTATTGTGGACGGTTGGATTAATTGGTTGGTTTGGTGCAACGGTAACGACAATGATTACCACATTAATTCTTTTATTGATTGTTGTAGGTGTTGCTGATTCTGTACATATTTTATCTGGATATTTATATTTCAGAAATAAAAAGTATGATCATATTAAATCATTACAAGCAGTTTATAAAAAATCAGGATTAGCTTGTTTTCTAACTAGTTTAACAACTTCAATTGGTTTACTTTCACTAAGCTTTGTTCCTATTTTACCAATTCGAATTTTTGGGATTTCTGGAGCAATTGGAGTTTTAGTTGCCTTTTTATTTACGCTAATTCTTATCCCTTTGATGCTTGATTTATGGCAACCTGTATCAAAAAAACAAGCAAAAATTATTCAAGAAGGAAGTGAAAAAGAACATTTAGTTCAAAAAATACTCCATAAGTTTGAACCTCTGAGTTATCGTTACCCTGTACAAGTAGTAATGGTGTTTGCTGTTGTGGCTGGTTTTGCACTTTATGGACTTAGTAAAGTTAGAATTGATTCTAATATGACTCAGATTCTTAAAAAAGGAACTGCTGTTCGTACTGCAATTGAAACTGTAAATCGAGTGATGGGTGGTGGTCAAAATCTTGAAATTCTAGTGAATACTGGAAAAGAAGATGGGCTTAAAGATCCACGAATTATGAATGCGATTGAAAAGCTTCAAAAAGCTTTAGAAAATCATCCTTCAAAACTAGTGGCTCGAACTTCTTCGATTGTTAATGTTACCAAAGAATCAAACAAAGCATTTCATTCAGGAAAGCAAGAGGAATATCGAATTCCACAAAAAGCAGCTGTATTAAGCAATATTTTGTTTTTATCAAATCAAGCAAATCCAAAAGATCGGCGTTTTATTGTATCTGATCATTATGATATTGCTCGGGTAACTGTGAGTGTCAAAAATATAGGCTCATCACACTATGTAAAACTATTTGCTGATGCAGATAAAATAATCCAAGAAGTTTTTGATCCATTAAAAAAGAACTTTCCAGATTTAAAAGTAGAACTAACAGGTGGAATGGTTCTTATGATGAAATTGTTAGACTATATTAGTTGGTCGCAGATTCAAAGCTTCTCAATTTCATTAGTCATTATCTCAATTTTGTTACTGTTTGCTTTAGGTACAGTTCGAGTTGGATTACTTGCGATTATTCCAAATCTTTTTCCAATTATGACTACTTTTGGAATTATGGGGTTATTAGGGATTCCTCTTGATATTGATACTTTGATTATTGCTCCCATTATTATTGGAATTGCAGTTGATGATACCGTTCATTTCCTCACTCATTTAAGAGCGGAGTATCTAAAACATCATAACTTAGAAAAAGCAATTATTGGAACTTTCCGAGAAGTTGGACAAGCAATTACATTTACATCTATTGTTCTTGCTCTTGGATTTTCAACGATGTTGTTTTCAAGTCATTTAGGACTTGCTCGTTTTGGTGCTTTAAGTGCTTTTGCGATTACATCAGCATTGCTTGCTGATTTCTTTTTACTGCCTTCACTTTGTATTTTAGCAAAAGCAAAATTTAAACATTAATCAAAGGAACTGATGAAACAAATTATTTTATGTTTAAGTATTTTCTTTCTAGGGTATGGAAGTCTTGCTTTTGCCTTAACTCCTCGTGAAATCATGCAAAAAATGATTGATCGTTATGATGGAACAACACAATTGAGCAAGCAACAATTTGCAACTTGTCGTTATGAAAAACGTGGGAGACGAATTGCTTGTATTGATACTCCAAGAATCAAAGTTGTTGAAAGCATCCGAAAGGATTATGGAGCAAAAGAGCGAGATCATAAAAGTATTATGATTATTCTTTCTCCAGCAAGCGATCAAGGAATTGGAATGTTGCAATACGATTATGATTTGCAAGGAAAGGATACTGATCAATGGATGTATCTTTCTGCACTTGGTAAGGTTAAACGTCTTGTTTCTGGAAATGACAATGAGCCTAAAAAAGGAAGTATTTTTGGAACTGAGTTTGGTCTAGAAGATATGGAAGCTCGTCATCTTGATGACTATAAATATCGACTAGTGAAAACTAAAAAATATCGAAAACGACCAACTTGGATTATTGAAAGTACTCCTACAAAAAAACGGTATTTAAAAAGTAATTATAGTCGATCTTTAATTTGGGTTGATCAAGAAACGTTTATGGCTGTGAAAGTAAAATTGTATAATCGACAAGGGAAATATGTGAAGAAACTGTTAGCTCAAAAACTTCAGAAAATTGATGGAGTTTGGATGGCTAGAAAAGTGATCATGAACAACCTTGAAACAAGAAGGATTTCAATTTTATCAATTTTCTCAGTAGCATATAATGTAAAAATTGATGATAACTTTTTGACTATTCGCTCTTTAATTGATGGTGCTTTCCGAGAAAGAAACCTTCAAGGAATCCGTAAATATCTAAAATAGATTAAATATGAACTTCAAACTAGCACGCTGGTTTGTTGGATTCTTTGTATTCTTATTTATTGGGGTGAGTTCTCACCCTGATAATTCCTTTGCTCAAGATCAAACCAAATCAAATCTTTCGCAATCATCTTCAGCTTCAGAGAAAACAGCACTCAGCGATGAGGGTGAGGAAGATGATGACGAAGATGATGACATGATTATTGAGTCCAAAGAACTTACAAAAATTCATCAAAAGAAATCAGCCACAAAAAAAAATGAAAATATAAAGTATAGTGTAACTCTTTCTCAAGAAGGCGGATATCAAACACGTACTGAAACAAAAGATGTAATTGTGAATCGTTCTAATCTTCGTTTAAAGTGGAGAGCTGCTTTCGGAAATAAGCTGTTTCGATTTGATGGGAATGTTACTTATTTTCATAACAATGATCATCGAACTGAAGCTGATGAAGAGAAAGATTATGATTTTGAAGGACAGGTACGAGAAGCCTATTTTCAAATTAGCTTAAATAAATGGACAGTTACCGTTGGACAACAAGTTTTGGTTTGGGGTGAAGCAGATGGAGCCGTTGTTACTGATGTAATTTCAGCAAGAAACCAATCTGAGCTATTTTTTATTCCAATTCAGTCAGCTCGCTTGGGACAACCAATGCTGAAGATTGATCATTATGCAAAATCAAATTGGACATTTTTTATTGTTCCTCTGGCTTCTGTGAATCAAATTCCAGAAAAAGATACATTGTATGATGTGAATCCATTTCTTGATTCAACAATCTATGAAATTCAAGATGATCTTCCAGAGTTTGGTGATTTAGAAGGTGGAATTCGTTGGAAGAAAACAGTTGGGAGTAGTGATATCTCTTTCATGCTTGCAGTTTTGCGAGAAAACCAAATTGTTTATGAAAACTTAGGAACCACTAGTTCTGGAAAAGTTCTTCTTTCAAAACGAGCACCTCAATTTGCTATGATTGGTATGGCTTGGAATTGGACGAAAGGAGCTTTTTTATGGAAAGGAGAGGTTGCATTTAAAAAAGATCGATCATTTCAGCACAGCTCATTTGCTCAAAATGAAGCAATTTTGAAAAAGGATATTTTTGATAGTGCATTAGGAATGGAATATACTTCAAATGATAATTTGGTATTTAGTGTAGAGGTTTCAAACCAACAAATTTTGGCTTGGAATACAGATGTATCTACTTACCGAGAGTATGAAAGTACTTTGTATGCAATTTTATCAAAGCAACTTTTACATGATACATTAAAACTTCAGTATACCTATATTCGTCAGCTACAAGATCATGATGCAGTTCATCAATCTGAGATTAGTTATAAAGCAACAGACAATCTGAAATTAGATGTAAAATATAGTCATTTTTCGATTATAAAAGAAAATAGTAATTTGTGGGTTTATCGAAAACAAGACCGTGTTTCTGGAACCATTGCATATACATTTTAGGCTAAAAGAAATACTTGCAACTGACATTGAGCAGGTGTAATTTCTAAAAAAAACATTTATAATGAATAATAGTTATTACTAGCTAACTATCAACTTAACTTACTGTAATTATTAT
>JBNMNM010000053.1:0-11233 GCA_051275585.1 bacterium
CTGTAAAAGCTCGATTAGAAGAAATTGTTCCAGATTTACCTCGACGAGAACTGATTCAACCATCATTAGAGAATCATGGTGCAATTATTGTTGTTGATGAAATTGACGAAGGAATCGAAATTTCAAATTTAATTGCCCCTGAGCATTTAGAAGTTCTTTTACAAGATGAGTCAAAAATAGACAAAATCCGAAATGCAGGTGCTATTTTTGTTGGCCGATGGTCATCAGAGCCTGTAGGTGATTACTTTGCAGGACCTAATCATACAATTCCAACAAGTGGAGCCGCAAAATATGCTTCTCCTTTAGGAGTCGCAGATTTTGTTAAGCAATCATCATATATTAAATACTCAGAAGAACGATTACGAAAAGAAGGCGAAATGATTGCTGAATTTGCAGACTTAGAAGAGCTACATGCTCATGCAGAAGCAATTCGAGTACGCTTAAATTCATAAGAGAGCGTAAAACTCATGGAAAGAATAGTAAAAGTCGAAAGAATTACAGGTGAAACCAAGATTAATGTTGAACTAGATCTTGATGGCACTGGAGTACGAAACATCAAAACAGGGGTAGGCTACCTTGACCACATGTTAGAAGCATGGACATTACATGGAAAGTTTAACCTTACACTTTCGTGTGATGGTGATCTTGAAGTTTGTCCGCATCATACTGTTGAAGATGTTGCGATTACTTTAGGAAAAGCATTCCACGATGCTTTAGGTGATCGAAAAGGAATTGCTCGTTTTGCAACCTGTTATTTGCCAATGGATGAAACTTTAACTAGAACTTCAATTGATATTTCTGGTCGTCCTTATCATGTATTTCGAGGTGAGCTTTCAACACAAAGTGTCGGACAATATCCTATGGAAATGGTAGAGCATTTTTTCTATTCATTTGCACACAATGCAGGAATTACGCTTCATCAAGAAATTTTGTATGGTACAAATGACCATCATAAAGTGGAATCCTTATACAAAGGATTATCCCGTAGTTTAGCTGATGCAGTAAAGATTATTGACGATCAAATTCTTTCAACTAAAGGTGTTCTTTAAGCCTTCCACTTTTTAGACAGCAAAAAAATATGATTGGCATCATTAATTACCGTGCTGGTAATTTGCAAAATTTAAAAAACAGTTTGGACTACATTAAAGTAGAATCCAAAATTATTGATTCTCCAGAAGATATGGAAGGAATGACAAAGTTCATTCTTCCTGGAGTTGGTGCTTTTGGCCATGCTGCAAAAAATCTTCGGATTCATGGATTTTGGGAACCACTTTTAAAGGCTGTTGAGGAAGGAATTCCATTGCTTGGAATTTGTGTTGGAATGCAATTACTTTTCTCAAAATCGTATGAAGATGGTGAGCACGAAGGATTAGGTTTAATCAAAGGTGAAGTTCGACGTTTTGAAACAGAACTAAAAGTTCCACAAATGGGATGGAATACTGTAGCTCAAAAAGAGAACCCACTTCTTGAAGGAATCACAGACGAGAGTTGGTTTTATTTTGTTCATTCCTTTGCATGTCATCCAGATAATACAGAGCTTCAAAGTGGAGTTACTACTTATGATGAAGAGTTCTGTAGTATTGTGAATGATAAAAATGTCTGGGGTGTTCAATTTCACCCTGAAAAAAGCCAAGATACTGGATTAAAATTATTGAAAAACTTTGTAACCAATTGTTAACCCTTTTTTCTATTGCTTTTTATGTTAGCAAAACGAGTAATTCCATGTCTGGATATTAAAAACGGACGTGTTGTAAAAGGTGTTAATTTTTTAGGGTTGCGAGATGCTGGCGATCCTTTAGAGTTAGCCAAAAAGTATAATCAACAATCTGCTGATGAACTAGTATTCCTCGATATTACAGCTACTAATGAACAACGAGGAACAATTATAGAACTAGCTTCAAGTTTAGCAAAAGAACTATTTATTCCATTTACGATTGGTGGTGGAATCTCTACAAAAGAACAGATTGAAGCGATTGTAACTGCTGGAGCAGATAAAATTGCAATTAATTCTGCGGCAGTTCGAAGACCAGAATTAATCAGTGAAGGAGCTGAACAATTTGGTTCTCAATGTATCGTTGTTGCAATGGATGTTAAAAACAATGGTGGAGACACTTGGCATGTGTATACTCATGCAGGCCAACGTGATACAGGAATTGATGCACTTGAGTGGGCAAAAGAAATTGAGCGTCGAGGAGGAGGAGAAATTCTACTCACAAGTATGGACGCTGATGGACGGAAAGAAGGCTTCGACCTCGAAATTACTCGACAAATTAGTACTGCTGTGAAAATTCCTGTCATAGCCTCTGGTGGAGGTGGTACTCTTGAACATTTCGCTGATGCTGTAGATCAAGGAAAAGCTGATGCCGTATTAGCCGCGAGTGTGTTTCATTATGGAACCTATACGATTTCTGATGTGAAAGAATTTATGCATCAACGTGGAATTCCTACAAGATTAGTCTAGCATTTTTTGAATTAACTTAACCTCGAAAAAAAAAGGAAAAATGAGCTATAATGTTGCTATTGCTGGTGCTACTGGTGCCGTTGGAAGTGACCTCATTCAATTACTTGAGAAAAGAAATTTCCCTGTAAAAGAACTTCGATTGTTGGCTTCGGCTCGATCCGTAGGAAAAGAAGTTCAGTTCAAAGGAGAGACGGTTAAGATTCAAGAATTAACGCATGACTCTTTTGAAGGAATTGATGTTGCTTTCTTTTCTGCTGGTTCTTCTCGTAGTGTAGAATTTTGTCCTTCTGCTGTAAAAGCTGGTGCTGTTGTTATTGATAACTCAAGTGCATTCCGAATGGATGAAGAAGTCCCTTTAGTTGTACCTGAAGTAAATCCAGATGCGGCTTTTGAGCATAAAGGAATCATTGCAAACCCGAATTGTACTACAATTCAAATGGTAGTTGCACTTGCTCCTCTTCATAAAGAAGCAAACATTAAACGGATTGTTGTTTCAACATACCAATCTGTTTCTGGTTCTGGTGCAATGGCGATTGAGGAGTTAAAAGACCAAGTACATAGTTATGTGAAAGGTGAAGAAATTAAGTCTAATATCTATCCTAAGCAGATTGCATTTAATGTTATTCCTCAAGTTGATGTATTCCAAGACAACGGATACACCAAAGAAGAAATGAAAATGGTTCATGAAACTCGAAAAATCATGAGTGCTCCTGATATTCAAGTATCAGCAACTTGTGTTCGAGTTCCTGTTTTCCGTGCTCATTCAGAAGCAATTAACATTGAAACGGAAAGAAAGTTAACTGTTGCAAAAGCAAAAGAATTATTAAGCAATGCTGAAGGTGTAGTTGTTAAAGATGAGCCTATTCCAGGTGGATATCCTGTACCTCTTGAAGCTACAGAAACTTTTGACACTTTTGTTGGACGAATCCGAGAAGATATTTCTGTTGAAAACGGACTTGCACTATGGGTTGTTGCCGATCAAATTTTAAAAGGTGCATCTCTTAATGCAATTCAGATTGCAGAGCTTTTACACAAAGCACAAAAGCTATAATTTTTCTTCTCAAGTAAGCAATTGTTTCGTTGAAGGTTTTTACGGTTAGTAGAATATGAAGGCAACAAAAGTTGAAATCATGGACACCACTCTAAGGGATGGTGAACAAACTCAAGGAGTTTCTTTTTTCCCATTAGAGAAGCTAAATATTGCAAAATCTTTACTCAAGAACTTAAATCTTGATCGGATTGAAATTGCATCAGCAAGAGTTTCTGAAGGTGAAAAAAAAGGTGCTAAAGATATCTTTGTATGGGCAAAAGCTGAAGGATATTTAGAGCGAATTGAAATTCTAGGGTTTGTAGATCAGACCAAAAGTGTGGATTGGATTTGTGAAGCTGGTGGTAAGGCCATGAATCTGCTAACCAAAGGAAGCCTGAAACATTGTAGTCAACAACTTGGAAAAACACTTGATGAGCATATTCAAGGGATTAAACAGACTATTGAATATGCTGACCAAAAAGGATTGAATGTAAATGTATACCTCGAAGATTGGTCAAATGGTTATGCTGATAGTCGAGAATATGTTTATGAAATGATGGAAAAGTTACAAGACACATGCATCAAACGTTTTATGCTTCCTGATACATTGGGTGTAATGTCTCCAGATGAAGTATTTGAAAGTCTATCTGATATGACGACACGTTTTCCGTGGGCACATTTCGATTTTCATCCTCATAATGATTATGGTCTTGCAACAGCGAATGTAATGATGGCTGTAAAAGCTGGAATTCGAGCCGTTCATACAACGGTTAATTGTTTAGGAGAACGAGCAGGAAACTCATCACTAGTTGAAGTGGTTGTTGCTCTTAAAGATAAAATGGGTGTGGAACTTTCTGTTGATGAAAGATACCTTGTTTCTGTTAGTGAAATGGTTGCTAATTTTTCAGGGAAACGAGTCGCAAGCAATACCCCTGTCATTGGTGGTGATGTATTCACTCAAACAAGTGGAATTCACGCTGATGGTGATAAGAAAGGCGGTTTATATAAAAGTAACATTCAACCAGAACGTTTTGGAAGAACTCATTCCTATGCATTAGGTAAAATGAGTGGAAAGGCTTCTCTTCAGAAAAATTTAGAATTGATGGGGCTTAATCTTTCTAAAGAAAATGAAAAGAAAGTTTTAGAAAGAATTGTAAAATTAGGCGATTCCAAAAATGTAATTACGGTTGAGGATCTACCATTTATCATTACAGATGTTCTAGAAAGTAATGAATATAACCGAGTAAAAATGTTAAATTGTTCGGTTACAAGTGGGTTAAACCTCCAATCCATTGCCAGTATTTGTATTGAAGTTGATAAAAAAGAATATTTAGCAACAGGTTCAGGAAATGGTGGATATGATGCAGTAATGACTGCAATTCGTTCCATTTTTAAAGATTTTGGTATGGTTATCCCTACTTTGATTGATTATGAAATCCGAATTCCTAAAACAGGACGAAGTAGTGCTCTTACAGAATGTTTAATTACATGGGAATATCAAGAAAAACGGTTTCGTAGTATTGGTGTTGATTCTGACCAAGTGATTGCAGCAGTCAATGCAACATTAAAAATGCTAAATTTAAAAATTGATGAGTTAATATAAAAAAAATAGTTTTTCTTGTAAGAAAATAAGATGAAAAAGTCTTATTTTCTTTCTTATGCAATGGAATGCTTACTGCATAATTTGGGGCAAAGTATTTGATTTTTTCTTCGAAAATTTCGTTCTAAGGAAGTGAATAACAATGGCAAAAAAAGAAATTTGGGCAATTGGTGGTGGAAAAGGCGGTGTAGGTAAAAGCCTAATCTGTAGTAATATTGCACTTGATTTAGCTCAGAAGGGATATAATGTTGTTGTCATTGATGCTGATTTAGGAGGAGCAAACTTACATACTTGTTTAGGTATTGGTGCTCCAAAAACTAGTTTATCTGATTTTGTAACCAATCGAAATTTTGATTTTGAAAGAGTTCTTGTTAGTACACCATATCCAAACTTAAGAATTGCTAGTGGTGCTCAAGATATTCTTGATATGGCCAATTTGAAGTATCATCAGCAAAACAAGTTGAAAAAAGCATTTTCTCAGATTAATGCTGACTATGTATTGGTTGATTTAGGTGCAGGAACTGCTTCTTATGTACTAGATTTCTTTCTTCTTGCAGATAAAGGAATTTTAGTTTCGATTCCAGAACCAACAGCAATTGAGAATGCATATCGGTTTTTAAAAACCGCATTCTATCGAAAGTTAAAAATAGTGATTCATCATCCAGGAGTACGGGCTTTAGTTGAGCAACTTACAACAACAAAAAGTGCTGATAATCCTAGAACTCCTGTAGAGTTAATGGAATGTATTCATCAAATTAGTTCTGATGCAGGTGATACTTTAAAGTCTGAAATGGCTCTCTTCAAACCAAAATTGATCATTAATCAAATTCGATCAAAAAACGATATTCGTGTCGGTCATTCAATGACAAATGCTTGTTTAAAGTATTTTGGCGTGGATATGAAGTACACAGGGTATGTTAAGAATGATGACGAAGTTCTTCGAGCTGTACGACTTAGAAAACCAATTTTATCAATTGAACCAAATTCAATTGCATCTCGTTGCATTAAACAAGTTACCCAAAACTTGCTAGATGATGCAAAAGTTCTTACAAATAGTCCCTGAGTATAGCTGTTTACGGTTGCCTCTTGAAAGATTTTTTACAATCATTTAGAGTTCTGATTCAAGAAATTGAATGATTAACTTTTTTGACATTGCAAAATATGGCTGTTTTACCTGTACTTACCTACCCTCATCCTTTTCTAAAGACAGTAGCAAAATCTGTAACTCAGTTTGATGAACAACTCAAACTGTTAGTTCAGAATATGTTTGAGACAATGTATGAAGAAAAGGGCATTGGTCTTGCTGCAACTCAGGTAAGAGAAAACAAGAGATTACTTGTTCTTGATGTACCTGAAGATGACCAAGAAGAGGATGATGAACGTAAAAAAAATCCAATCGTGATGATTAATCCTGAAATTACTAAAAAATCAGGGAAATCAATGTGTGAAGAGGGTTGTTTATCTGTACCTGAAATTCGAGCAGATGTTGCAAGAGCAGATGAAATAACTGTAGAATATCAAGATATTGATCAAAATGCTCAGACATTAGATGCTGTTGGTTTAGTTGCAATTTGTGTTCAACATGAAATTGATCATTTGAATGGTGTATTGTTCATTGATCATCTCCCACCATTAAAACGTAAAATGGTACGTACTCGCCTGAAAAAATTATCAAAAAAACATGCATAATTTAAAGTTGGTTCGAATTTTTATCACTAGTTTCATTCTGTTTTTTCTAGCTTGTACAAGTTTACAAGCAATAGTTTTAAAAAAAGTAGAAGTGGACAACCGAAATATTATTCAAGTTGAAGTTGTAACTAGTGATGAAGATATGGCAAAAGGTTTAGGATATCGGAAGTCACTTGCCATAGGAAAAGGAATGCTTTTCCATTATCCTGATACAGATATTCGTCGGTTTTGGATGAAAGGAATGTTTTTTCCTATTGATATTATTTGGATTCGAAAAGGAACCATTGTTCATATTGAGAAAGATGTTCCACCACCCCGAAGTATTATGATAAATGACAGCCAACTAAAAGTTTATGATGGTTCTAGTTATCCTGCAAATATGATTTTAGAAGTACCAGCAGGTTATTCTCAAAAAAATGGTTTTCAAGAAGGCCAGAAAATTCAAATTTTACCATAATTATGTCGAAAACAGTTTTAGGAATTGATGAAGCAGGCAGAGGGCCTGTTTTAGGACCTATGGTTCTTGCAGGTGTTGTTGTTCCTACAGACCAAGAGTTTCTGCTAGAAGAGTGGGGAGTTACAGACTCAAAAGTTTTTGGAAGCCAAGCAAAAGGAAAAAGAATCCGCAAAGAACTTTCAGAAAAAATTCGAGCACATTTCAAATTTTCAATTTATAGTATCTCTGCACAAGAGATTGATCAAAGGTTAGAAAAACGAAACCTTAATCAAATTGAACAAGATACTGCACAAGCAATTATCAATGATTTAACTGCGGATGAAGTAGTCTTAGATGGGTGTAGAATTTTTCAACCATTAACAGTAACGAATTCAAATGTAAGAGCAGAAAAAGAAGCTGATCTTAATTATTTATCAGTTGGTGCCGCTTCCATTCTTGCAAAAGTTGTTCGTGATGAAACATTTGAAATATTATGTGAACCTTTTTGCCAAGAGTTTGGTGAAATTAAAGGCGGAGGTTATCCAAATAATGGAACATTCCAGTTCGTAAAATGGTACTGGAATGAGAATGGAGCTTTGCCTGATTTTTATCGAACACGTTATCAGTGGAAAAAACTAAATAAATTTCTATCTATTACTTAGTCTTGTTCCTTTTCTAATTCGTCTTCCTCTTCTAATTCGTCTACAATATCACCTTCATCATCATTTTCATCAAGTTGAATCTTATTACCAGTAGTACTGTTGTATAGGAATAAAAAGCCTCCAATAACAGCAACTGCACTAGCAAGACTTGCTGTGATTTTAATAATGATTTGAAATGTTTTTGATTTAAAAACCCGAGTAAAAAAATTAATCATAATACACCTAAAAAACTAAAATTTTTGAATGATAGAAGGATAATTTATAATGGTTTCAAAAAATAAAATCAATTAGGCTTTAATTTTATTTTCATTAATCATAGATTCTTCTTTTGTATCTAAATATTTCTCAACGTTTTTGTTTAAAAAGTACTGCTCTAAAGATTTTTCTGCTTTTTCTAATTTAGTTATGGAATTGGCATGTTGATAAATTTGGATAATGAAATCATGAATTTCTATTTGATATTTATCAGGGTATATTTTTTTAAGTTCTTTGACATATCTAAGTGTTAATTTGAAATCTCGATGTGATTTTGGAATTGCGTAAAAATCATATCGTAGAAGTTCAAAACGAAAACATTTTTCAAGAACATCCTTTAACTCCATTCGCAAAATAGCTTCTTGTATACGTGGGTTTCTCCGAAATTGTTTTTTCCATTCTAAAATTTTTACTTTTTCAATGTGGTATGCAGCTCTTGCTAATGCTAAATGAAGTAGTTTTGGCTCAATAGGAGAAATTTTAACAGGAATATTTAAGGTATTGAAAAACTTAACCGCTTCAATAATTTTTTCATGATCAGCTTTAGGATGCATATAAGCAAGAGACATCATATATAAAATATTTGAAATTGTTTCATATCCTGTTGGATCTTTTCCTAAACGCTCAGCATTGCTAATTTGAGGATCATATTCTTTAAATAATTGCAGTTTAAGGTCTTTTATTAGGTTTGCAGCGTTTAACATACCTAGATAATAGAAGTAGTTTTTACTTTTCAATAAAAAGTATCGGAGACGTCCGATCTCGTCTTTTCTAGAAAGAGATTTTCTTTCTTTTTCTAATTTTTTATAGTTTGGAATGTCATCAGCAACTAAATATTTACTTTGAAAACGTTGAATATAAAGTTTTATGTTTTTAACTCCAGCTAACCCCGCACGATTTTTTTCTTTTAATAAGCTGCTTTCATAATTTTTTGAGTGATGAATAAAAAGTTCATAGCATTTTTGAACATAGCGAATTTTTAATGTTTGCTTTGGGGCAATGTCTTCTCGTTTTCCACTAGGAACACTCATTGAAAAAGTTAATAAGCCTAGATAATAGAGCAAAAGAGAATGAAGATAACCTTTTTTTAAACTAATTCTAATTGATTCAATATGACTGCCTGCATTTAAAATAGTTTCATTAACAGCATATCCCAACTCATCATAAAGAAATTTAAAGGCTTTTTCTCCTGCCTCTCCCCCTAATAATTTATTTCGTAATAAATGAATTATGTTTTTATTATTCTGTGCTGTAAACGCAACATCAATTTGACGTAATGTTGGAATATTAAAACTAGCACCACTTTTACCATGAGGGATTTCATCTAAAATATCTTTTGGTCTGTATTGTTTTTTAAGTGCGTTATTAGGAATAATTTTACTTTTGGTTTGAGTATTACCATATTCCACATATGATTCTTCAAGAGTAAAATACCGATATTTATGCCGCAGTAATCCATCTTGTCGCATTAAGGCGTAATATTTATCAATAATACCATCAGCGGATTCATTATCTGATTTTTCTTTAGAATGAGGTTTATTCATTTTCTAACATTTCATCCTTATGACTCATAGACTCGTCTTTTTTTTCTAAATATTTCTCAACTTTTTGATTTAGAAAGTGTTGATGTAGTGATCTTTCTGCTTCTCGTAGTTTTGTCAAAGAACCACCATCTGTATGTATTCGAATTGTAAAATCATGAATTTCTACTCGATATTCATCAGGATACGTTTTTGTAAGCTTGCTGATATGTTTGAGAGTCAATTTGAAATCTCGATGTGATTTTGGAATGGAATAAAAATCATATCGTAATAATTCAAATCGAAAGCATTTCTCTGCAACTCCTTTTAACTCCATCCTTATAATGGCATCCTGAATACTTCGATTTTTTCTAAATTGTTTCTTCCATTCTAAAACCTTCACATTTTCGAGGTGGTATGCAGCTCTTGCTAGTCCTAGATGAAGGATCTTAGGATCAATAGGAGAAATTTTAACAGGAGTGTTTAACGTATTAAAGAACTTAACTGCTTCAACAATTTGTTTTCGATCAACTTTAGGATGAGTATAAACAAGAGACATCATATACAAAATATTCGCAATTGTTTCGTAACCTGTAGGATCACCGCCTAAGCGTTCAGGTTTTGAAATTTGAATATCAATTTCTTTGAATAACTGTAATTTAACATCCTTCATTAAGTTTGCAGCATGTAACATACCTTGATAATAAAAGTAATCTTTACTCTTTAATAAAAATTGTCGTAATCGTCCTAATTGATCCTGTCTAGAAAGAGACGTTCTTTCTTTCTCTAATTGTTTATAATTAGGGATATCATCAGCTACTAAATATTTACGTTGAAAGCGTTGAATATAACGTTTTATTTTTTTTATCCCAGCTAATCCAACACGATCTTTTTCCTTTAATAAGTCTTTTTCATGTTTTTTAGAGTGATATAGAAAAAGCTGATAGCATTTTTGAACATAACGAATTTTTAATGTTTGTTTTGATGCAACTTCCTCTCGTTTTCCACCAGAAACACTCATTGAAAAAGTTAATACTCCAAGATAATAGAGCAAAAGCGAGTGTAAATAACCTTTTTTAAAACTAACTCCAATTGATTCGATATGACTGCTAGCACTTAAAATATTTTCATTTACAGTATATTTTAAGTCATCATAAAGAGACTCAAAGACTTTTTTTCCAGCCTCTCCACCTAGTAATTTACTTCGTAATAAATTAGTAATTTTTTTGCTATTTTTTGCTGTAAATGCAACATCAATTTGTCGCAATGTTGGAACATTAAAAGTAGAACCACCTTTACCATGAGGTCGTTCATCTAAAATATCGTTTGGTCTATATTTTTTTTGTAAGGCACTGTTAGGAATAATTTTACTTTTAGTTTGAGTATTACCATATTCTACATACGATTCTTCAAGAGTAAAATAACGATATTTATGTCTTGGTAATCCTTCATCTAGCATTAAAGAGTAATACTTATCAATAATACTATCAACAGATTCATTGTCTGATTTTTTTCTAGAATGAGGTGTATTCATTTTTAAGCAGAGCTAAAAAATATAGAGAAATTAATCGACAGAAAGT
>JBNMNM010000054.1:0-11165 GCA_051275585.1 bacterium
TTATGATGGAACTGACACAAGATTAAGGTCAGCATCACAATGCCCAAAAACTTCAAAATTGTTTTCTGTTTTAAAAACAATTGTGGAAGGAAAAAAAATTGAGGGACATTATAGTGTTGAGCGTCAAGCCGCTTCACAACTTTTAATGTTGAGTGAAGAATATCCATACGCTCGAAGTTATAATGGTGAGCATATTATTGCTCCAGGTTCTCTTCATTTTCGAATTACAGTCAAAAGAAATCCTGATAATCAAAAACAATACTTACTTCATGGTGAGATTTGTATAATTGATGAAAAAGGAAAATGGAAACCTGTTTTTAAAAAGAAAGAAGGTTCACGAAAAGTAATTGGAATGGCTCCATCATTTCTTTTGCATGAAGATCAAATGATTCGAGTTGGGTCAATGACCAGTGGACGGTTGGTTAATGATACGATGGCTGGAGTTGTTGTAGAAGAAAATGAGATTAGTGATTTCTACGCAACAGCACTTCCATATTTACGTCAAAGATATATTAAAATTCATGATCCACAAGGATTGTTACGAGTTTCAGCACTGTTCAACTATACCTTAAAAGGGGAAATGACGGTGTGGGAAGTTCGAGGCGTTTTAATGGGACGACTCAGAACAATCATGCATACTGATATTGGTGATCTGGATTATCCTTTAGGAACAACTTCAGATGAATTTCACCAAGAGCTTGATGGTCGAAAGTATAAAATTCCTCGCAATTTATCATTAGAGCAAAAACTAAAAGGGGAACTTTACGACACTGGTTGGGTTGACGAAGGTGATAGTGAATATGGGATGCGTGAAGATCAAACGTTAAAATTTGTTCTCGAAGTTCTTCCAAAAGATGATCCTGACCGAATGGTGACCTATTTAGGTTCTAAACGTCTCCGAAAGTGGAAAACAAAGGATGTTATTCCAACAGTTGCAACAAATATTGAATCAGGAATGGATTGGTTTGATGTTAATGTTCAAGTTGAAATTGATGGAAAACTTCTTGATCTAAAAAAGCTAATTGAGCTTTGGAAAAATGGAGAAGAAGCGGTTGAGTTTCCTGATGGTGAGGGAATTGCTGTAATTGATAAGGATTGGATCGCAAAATATGCTCCAATTTTAAATCGATTAATGCACTCATCAGGTAACAAAACAACAAATTCGAAAAAAGCTGAAGATGATGATAAAAAAGGTGATCAAATTCGGGTTGAAAAGTATCAAATTGGTCTTTTAAGTGAGCTAGAGTCTGCTGCAACACAATCAAGTGGAGATCACGATTGGTTTAACCTTATTGATCAGCTTCAAAACTTCAAAGGAGTTAAAAAACAGAGAATTCCAAGTGAAGTTCAAGCAACATTAAGGGATTACCAAAAAGATGGTGTAAACTGGTTATGCTTCCTTCGAGAGTATGGTTTTGGAGGAATTCTTGCCGATGATATGGGGCTTGGAAAAACACTTCAGGCATTAACCTTTCTTACGATTGAAAAGAAAAGAGGGTCTAAAAAACCAAATCTTGTAATTGCACCAACTTCAGTTGTTACAAACTGGCAAGCTGAGGTAGAAAAGTTTGTACCGCATTTCAAATGTGTTCTTTTGCATGGACAAAAAAGAAAGGCTCTTTATGAAGAGGCAAAAAAAGCTGATTTAGTGATTACGACTTATGGCTTGTTACAACGAGATTTAGAGTGGTTATCTTCTTTAGAATATCATGTTGTTATTTTAGATGAAGCACAGATGATTAAAAATGCGAAGTCTAAGACGGCACAGGCCGTAAATCAGCTTCAGTCTGTACAACGTTTAACATTAACAGGAACACCAATTGAAAATACGGTAACTGAATTATGGTCACAGTTTAACTTTTTAATGCCTGGGTTTTTTGGAACGTTGAAAGAATTTGATCGAGATTATAATAAAGTTCGTGGGAAAAAAGGAAGTAAAAAGAAACGTCCAGATTTAGGATTGCTAAGAAGACAAACACGACCGTTTCTATTGCGTCGATTAAAGAAAAATGTGGCAAAAGAGCTTCCTCCAAAAACAGAACAAACACTGTACTGTGAAATGAATGAGGAGCAACGAAAGCTATATGAATCCGTAATGGAAATTGTACGAAATCAAATTAAAGCAAAAATTGCAGTTGAAGGCGTAAAAGGTGCTCAAATTACCATTTTTGATGCCTTGTTAAAACTACGACAAATTTGTTGTGAACCTCGGTTAAGTACTCTTGCTAAAGAGAATCCACCAACATCAGCAAAAATGAGCTTATTTGTGAGTACGATTACGGATATTGTTGAGGAAGGTCATCGAGTTCTTGTATTTAGTCAGTTTGTAAAAATGCTAAACTTGTTGCAAGAAAAGTTAAATGCGGCAAATATTCCATTTTTGCAACTTGATGGAACAACACGAGATCGACAAGGAGTTGTAAAAAAATTCCAAGAGAGTGGAGATTTTCCTGTATTCTTAATTAGTTTAAAAGCAGGGGGAACAGGAATCAATTTAACGGCAGCAGATTATGTAATTCATTATGATCCGTGGTGGAATCCCGCAGCGGAAGCACAAGCAACAGATCGTGCGTATCGGATAGGTCAGAAAAACCATGTATTTGTGTATAAACTGATTACTAGAAATAGTATTGAAGAAAAAATTCTTGCTCTCCAAAATAAAAAACGTGCACTTGCTGATAAAATCGTAGGAGGAGGAGAGGATGATAAATTCTTTGATCTAGAAGATTTACAAGAACTTTTCTCCTTATAATTTGTTTCTTAATAATTTCTGTTGATAAATCCTAATTTTTATTACGGTATAAAAGAAAAGGTTTTAAAAAATGACAAAAAAAATACCAATTACTCCAAAAGGATATAAAAAACTTCAAGAAGAGTTAAAACAACTTGTATCTGTAGAAAGAGGAAAAGTTGTGCAAGAAATTGAAATTGCCAGAGCTCATGGTGATTTAAAAGAGAATGCTGAATATCATGCAGCAAAAGAGAAGCAAGGACATGTTGAAGGAAGAACTCAGTACCTTAATGGAGTGCTTGCAACCTCAATTGTAATTGATGTTTCAAAAACAGAATCATCAAAAATTTTGTTTGGTGCAACTGTGGGCTACGAAGATACTGAAACAGGAAATGAAACAAAATATCAAATTGTTGGTAAGGACGAAGCAAATATTAATGAAGGAACTATTTCAATTCAATCCCCGATTGCAAAAGCACTTCTTGGAAAGAAAGTTGGTGATATTGTATCAATTCGAGTTCCAAAGGGAGATGTTGAAATTGAAGTTCTTAGTATAGAGTATAAATAACAACCAAGATTCCTATCAAAGGAAACTCTTTCCTTTGATAGCCTCTTTTCTGGTGTCATCAACAGATTAAAAAATATAATATATTCCCTTCAAAGATTCGGTTTCAAAAGATATCACCTCAACCTAATTTTTAGAAAAACGTATTTTTTCATTTTCTTTGAAAAATAATCACGTTATTTGCATTTTTCTAGTTTTGGATTAATGTGCCTAAAACTGGTGATATTTGAAAATAGCCATTTCAAGCACTGCTTCCTTGTCTACAGGTGAAAAAATTGCTAATTGAGTAGTAATTTTTCCTTCTTACAATCTATTCTAACCATTTTTATTTGATTATCCCTTGAAGACTAGAACTGTTTTTATTCGAAAGAAAACGTTATTACGTCGTTTAAAAAGAGGAATTGGAGAACTTCAAACTGAAGTTTTAGAAAATGTAGCACAACATCGATTTATTTTATTTTCTGAACCTTTCCGCTTTATTTATGATCATCATCTTCAGCAAATTTGGTATGTTGGAAAAAAGGTTTGCCGAGGAAATGCTCATGAAATTTTTGACCTTGCAAAAAGAATCCACATTGGTCCTTTTAAGAATTGGCGTGTCCCAAGTCTTCAAGAAATGTCAAGTGTTGCAACTCATCCCTTCTTTATTCAGAACAGCCCTTTTAATGAAGGACAATACCTTTATACTGATGAAGTTACCTCTTCACGAAGAACATTAAAGCTGACCCAATTAGGTGGTAATCAACTGATTGAGGATAATACAAATTATCCTTTTATTCCAATTCACCAAATTCATACTATTGATTTGTTTAACTGGATTAAAAAGAATAATTTTACTCCGGCCTCTGGAAATGGTGTTCAGAATGCTCTTTTGACATGGTATCTTTCAACTGTTCTGATTGAAAAACTTCAAAATGGTGCTTCAGGAAGTTACAATAAATTATTAAAAACAGTTTTAGTTAAATGGTTGGAAATTTGGTTATTACGTGGTGATCATCTTCGAGCAAGATTGCCCGTTTTAGAAGGCACTTTTTTAACTGATACTGAAAAAGGAATTTGGGAACTACAAACACCTGAGCAGAAAAATGAATCAGAATGGTTACAAGTTCATTTAGATCGTTCCTTAGAAGCTAGAGATCCTGTCAAAGATATTCAAGAAGGTGCTGTTGCTATTGATTTTGGAACGAGTAATACCGTTGTTGCAAGTCGAGAACATGGTCGTGTGCAACTACTTCGAGTTGGAATGGGAGACTTTTATAAAAAAGCAGAACCTTCCCATTATGAAAATCCAACAGCATTAGAGTTTGTTCATTTTCCAAATATTTTTGATGGTTGGAATACTGAGATGCATCGTCCCTTGATTTATTGGGATGATTTTCACTGTTCTCATGAAGCTCAAAATAATTTAGTGAGCAATCATTCTGATCCAAAGAAAGTAAGAAGTATTATGACTGGTCTTAAACAATGGCATCTGAAGTCAAAAGAAGAGACATACAGTCGCTATATTGATCAGAAAACAGGAACAGAGTGGGAAGCTGATCCACACAGAATTTTTCATCATGAAGATGATGAGTTAGCCGCAAAGACGACTTCTCCATTTGATCCATTAGAACTATATGCCTATTATTTAGGGCTTTTTATTAATCATGGATCACATCGGTTATTTTTAGATTATTACATGACTTTTCCTGTGTCTTATCCAAGAAAAGTTAAGGAAAAAATTCTTGCATCATTTCGAAAAGGATTAAGACGAAGTATTCCAGAATCATTAATTTCTAATCCTTGTTTTGAGAACTTCTCTGTTCAAGAATCATCTTCAGAACCAGCAGCTTATGCCGCATGTGCTTTAGAAGAATTTGATATTGAGCCAACAGAAGAAGGTGTTGCATTTGCCGTTTTTGATTTTGGTGGTGGAACGTCTGACTTTGATTTTGGAATGTATCGGACACCAACAGAAGATCAAGAAATTGCAGGATATGAACATGTAATTGAACATTTTGGTGCAAATGGTGATCGATTTCTTGGTGGTGAAAACTTAATTGAAAATTTAGCATATCTAACTGCTCAGCATAATCTGAATGCATTTTTAACAAATCGGATTCCATTGACATGTCCAATGGATGCAAAGCCATTTCCTAGTTCAGAAATGTTATTGGATCGTTCTCAATTTGCAGCAACCAATAGTATTTTATTAATGGTTCAATTGCGAGATGTCTGGGAAAAATTTGAGGAAAACCTTGAACTTGACCGAAAACCATTAAGCACAACACTTCTAAGTCGAGAAGGAAAACATGTAACTATTCAATTAAAAGTTCATCGTAAAATTTTAAATGCATTCTTGATTCGCAGAATTGAGCAAGGAGTACATGGTTTTTATACTTCCTTGAAAAAAGCGTTTGCTGATCAACAAATCAAGCCAAAAGAAATTAATATTTTTCTTGCAGGAAATTCATGTCGATCAATTCTTGTGCGTAAATTATTTGGAATTGAAAGCACATCAACATCCTTAATGGTGGAAAGCAGTATTCATCCTGAAAAATTAATTCAACAAATTTTTCCAGAAGATGATGCTCCACATTTGTTAGTACATCCCCCACTTACTGGAGATGATGAAAATGTACATCATCCAAATAGTAAAACAGGGGTTGCAATTGGATTATTAAAATTAATCCCAGGAGAACCACTACTTACCGTTACACCAAAAGCAAAAGTAAATTCTTTTGAACAAGCTCCATTTCAATTTTACGTTGGTCGCTTTATCCGAGGAAAATTTGCACCATTAATTTTTAAAAATTCAAATTATAATGAATGGAAAGAGTTTGGCCCTGCTCCAGGTGGTGTATTTGTAATTGGCTTTTCAACATCATCATTAACTACCACACAGAAACTTTCTAGGGGACATGTTGAACTTGAAGAAAAATCAATTAAAATGAAGGGCGATGTTGCTGGAAAACGATTTTTTGTAAAAGCAATTTCTCAAAATACGATTGAAGTTTGTATGGCAGATTCTCTTGATTCTCTTCAGGAAAATGAAGGGCTTGCAAAGTTTAGTAGTCAACAACTCTCATTACGTTAACCATTACAGTTTTATGACAAATAACTACCAAATTTTACTTGTTGAAGATGATGATCGTTTAGGTTCTTTAACCCAAGAGTACCTTACTCAAAAAGGACTTAATATCGCATGGGAACAACAAAGTGATATTGCAGTCTCAAGAATTTTAGAGGAACAACCAGATCTTGTTATTCTAGATTTGATGTTACCAGGTATGGATGGGTTTGATATTTGTCGAGCAATAAAAGCTGTAAATTTAGCAAAGCCTTATCGTGGTTCAATTCTCATTATGACCGCATGTGATGATGATATTGACCAAGTTTTAGGGCTAGAACTTGGAGCTGATGATTATGTTGTGAAACCAGTAAAACCCCGTGTTTTATTAGCTAGAATTCGAGCTTTATTAAGAAGAAAACAGCAAGCAACTCAACCTGCTTATCAAACTCACAGAAAATTAATTTTTGGAAATCTCCAAGTGGATTCTGAGAATAGAAAAGTTTGGTTAGCAGACCAAGAAGTAGAGTTTACAAGTACAGAGTTTGATTTGTTATGGGTATTGGCAAGCCAAGCTGGAATTGTTTTAGATCGGGATGCTATTTTTTCATCACTTCGAGGGTTTGGTTATGATGGTTTAGATCGTTCGATTGATGTTGGAATTTCTCGCTTACGAAAAAAACTAAATGATACTTCTCCCCAACCGTCAAAAATAAAAACGGTTTGGGGAAAAGGATATTTGTTTTCAAATGAAAATTGGAATTAGAGTTGGTGAACAATATCTGCGATTTCATCAGGAACTAAGACCCAATTGTGATCTCTTGCCACTAAATAATATCGAATAGCTCGCTGAACTAAATGATCTGCGGGGAGTTCTTGTTCATCAATTTCAACAAAGCCTTGATTGTGTGCTTCTTCTCGATGATGTTTATTATCAAAATTGAATTTTCCATTAAAATCAAATTTATGACTATGAATATTGATCAACTTTATTCTCATCTGCTCAACATCTTCTCTTAAATAAAAGGAACTCATTTTAGTTTCTCCTCGAATAGTGTGGAAATAACTTTATTTTGTCGCTCTAATTTTAGGAAAATAATATCAAATAGGTTAGCAACTAAACTACATATTTTCTCGAAAATGTATTTTTACCTTTTTTTAGTGCAGAAATGATTTGTAGTATTTTGTAACAATTTTTAAACAGAATTTTTTCTAAAATTACTTTATAAAAATTAAACTTTTAAAATCATGTAAAGGTAATTAAATGAGATTGTTTTTAATTAGTGGTCTTTTTTTTATTGTGATTTTTTCTTCTGTTGCAAGTGCATTTGAACTTATTTCATTTCAAAAAGCAGAAATAGCTTCAGCGGGACTGAAAGAACCTGCCAATTCTTTGTCTGCACAAGCAAAATTAAAAGTAAATTATCAGGAAACATTAATTAATATTCCTTTACCATTAGGAAAAAATACAAAAATTTTGCTTGGTGGAAATAAAAGTGTAACCTCATTTGAATATGATCTCTCCGTTGATATCAGTGATGATTCTTTGATAGAAAAATTGTATGTGAATAAAGCAAGGCTTACTTTAGTTCAAAATTTAAGTGCTGAAAGCCAAATCATTTTAAACATGATCCAAAGTCATAGTTCTGATGAAGATTTGCAAACTGAAGGTCGGAAAACTTTATATGGAGTGGTTTATAATAAAATACTTTCCAAAAAATCAAATTTAGGGTTTGGAGTAATTCATTATGAAGGCTTTGGAGAAATTTTAGTTATTCCTACGATGATTTATAATTATCGTGGAGAAACATTTAATATTAAACTTCAACTTCCTTCCTTAGCGATGATTGAGTGGAAAGCTAGCCGTCTTTTTTCAATTGGTAGTCAATATGTAATTAAAGGTGGGCACTACTTTATAGATGATTCAAAATCTACTTCCAGATGAAGTAAAGTACTCAGAACAAACAGGAAGTCTTTTTTTACGCTTCGGATGGGCACCAGGAATTAAGTTGACCATTTCTGCTGGGCAAACCTTTCAACGACGATATGATACATTCCGAGATGGTGAACAAACTCGAGAAATTAAACTTAAAAACTCTGCGGTATATGGAATTCGTCTAGCATTTGTCCTAAGGTAAATATGAGAAAGATGTTCTTCCAGATTTATATATTTCTGATTGTAAGTCACTTTGCTATTTCTACTGGAGTTCATTTTCTAGGAAAAGGGTATATTGTTCAGTTTATAGAAGATCGCCAAAGGCAATTATTTCATGGAAGCCTTCTTTATATTCAAAGTTCATTAGAACAAACAGTTGCAAAAAAATGGGAACAAAAAATCACTGATCTTCAAAGTGAACTTGATGTTACTATTCAATTAGTTTCAATTCAAAAACTGATTGAATCAAAATTTGATAAGATAAACCAATTAAAAGCAGGGAAAGTAGTTGTTATCCAAAGAAAAATATCTATTGTAGAAGAAAGTGTATTATTTTTAAAAAAATATCCAAATCGTAACATAGTTATCAAAGTATTTTTATCCCACCAAAATAATTTATACTTAACGATGGTTGTTTTAAGTGGTATTCTTTTCTCCTTTGGCCTTGGCTTTGCTACATACATTTGGTTACGCCCAAGATGGAAAAAAGTTGTAACATTGTTAGATACAATTATTTCATTTGGAAAAGGGAATTTATCAGCTAGAGCTCCCATTTATGATGTTATACCAGCTTATGAGCTAGCACAAACTTTCAATCAAATGGCAGATAGTATTCAGCATTTTATTGAATCGAGGCGAATTTTGAGTAATGCTATTGCTCATGAATTAAGAACTCCAATTGCTAGAATTTGTTTTGGAACAGAAATTCTTCGTGATATTGATTCAGCAGAAAGTCGAGAGAAATATATTGATAATATTGATGAAGATATTGAAGAATTACAAAATCTTGTTGATGAGATTTTAGTTTATGCAAGGATTGAAAATCAATTTATAAAAATGAAAAAGGAAGATATTCCAATTGCAAGTTGGTTGGAAGACTATTTAAGTAAAGAAAAGCAAAAAAATCCAGCATTACCTCTTTCATGGGATGTTTCATTAATAGATTGTGTGTTGTCTTTTGAGCCTAAACTTTTATCAAGGGCAATTCAGAATATTGTGTTAAATGCAGCTCGCTATGCAGAAAAGGAAATTCAAATTTCATTAGAAAAAAATAATAATCTTTGTTGGATTCACATTGATGATGATGGGTGTGGGATTCCAAATGAATCAAAAAGTAAGGTATTTGATGCTTTTGTTCGTTTAAAAAGCAAAGGTAAATCAAAAAGTACAGGTTATGGTTTAGGACTTTCTATTGTTAAACGAATTGTTCACCAACATCAGGCTCAAATTGTTGTAACCGATTCTCTTTTAGGAGGTGCTCGGTTTAGTATTGGCTTCTTGATCAACAAAAAAATGTAATTTAGTTTTGTTTTTTTGGAGAACTAAAGTGATATTCAATTTTTTCAGTTTCTGGATTAATTGAGACTAATCCTTTATCTGAAAGCTTATTAAGAATATCAGTGCTTTGAGCAGCATCAAAATTAGAGTTTGTACTATGTTCAATATATTTTACTAATTTGTGCTTGTTTTTAGGTAAATGACGTTCTTCTCTTTCTACTAATACTCCCAGAACATTTGTTTCTTCTTCTGTTAACTGAAGTGGGCTTTTTTGATAGTGATGTACTTTCTTTTGCCAATCTTCTGAAAATTTCGCAACAATAGTTGATAAACTAGGTTTTTCTGGTGCTTCTTTTTCTAAACTAATTTTATTGCAGATTCTTCCATTCTGATGAATAAAATTCACTAAATTATCAAATCCTTGATCTGATGAAATAACAATAAAATGAACCTCTTTTGGAACAGAGTGATCAAAATTACCTAAATAATAACTTAGATGAAAATCGAGGTTATTTTTACTTACTCCTTGTATCTTAATAATTTCAATTTGAAATGACTCTAATGTCTCAAGACGAATTGTTTTTTGATTCTCGCCTACAAATAAAATAATCCGTTCAAATTCATCCTTTTTTAGAATATTGATTGCATGAGGATTGTTTTCATGATCAATAAACGCCCACTTTATTGGTTGTTTTGCTTTCATCATTTTTTATCAAAATTGTTCATTTTTATCGTGCTCAAAATTCCTTTTCAGGATACATCACGAAGTCGATTAGTCAATTTATTGTTTAGAATTGGTTGAAAGAAGTTTATTTATCTAAAGTTGGTGGTTGCATGAATTTTTTGCGTTATCGAAATTATGGGTGGATGTTAATTGCAACCATTTTAATTGCAACATCTTTTCCTGTAGGATTTGCGATTACTCAATCACTGAATTCAATTGTATTGATTTTTATTCGGTTTTTATTTGCAAGTATTCTCTTTGTTCCTATTCTTATTTGGAAATCACAACTTTTTCTTCCTTCTTGGAAAGATCTTAGTCGATATTCAATTCTGAGCTTTGTTGTTGTTGGGTTCTTTTGGTGTATGTTTGAATCATTAAAATATACAACGGCAATCAATACAGGTGTAATTTATACTGTAGTTCCTGGAATTGCAGGAATTTATGAATGGTTTCTACTCAAGAATAAATTTACACTCAAGCGTTTTATTGCTTTAATTCTAGGCGTTATTGGTTCTGCCTGTGTTATTGTTCAAGGGAATTTCTCTCAAATTTTTCAAATGCAATGGAATCGAGGTGATTTAATTTTCCTTGTAGGTTGCCTTTTTATGGGGATTTATACTCCACTTGTGAAGTTTCTTCATCGAAAAGAACCTATTATTGTAA
>JBNMNM010000055.1:0-11155 GCA_051275585.1 bacterium
TTGTTTTTGTATTAGGTTTTATAAGTTTCTACATACCTTTCTTTGTTTTTAAATTTTTTAGGAAAAGAGAACTTCCTATAATTCAATATAAAATATCATTTTTTACTACATTTGTTCTCTTTTTAGTTTTTAATATAATATCTTTTCTTTTAAGAAAGAATTTTCAGGCAGGTGTTCCAACAGCTATTAAAGCCAGCTCTAAAATTATAGAATATTCTTGGTACCTTTTTGATTATATGACATTAATTTTCTTGGTTTTAACTATTTATAAAGGTTTAAATTCTAATTCACTCAGCAAAATTAGTTTTTCCATATTATCAGCCATTGTCTATGGGCTAACTATGATACTTTTAGGATGGAAAAGTGGTTTTATTTGGGTGCTTCTTTTCTTGTTTCATATTTTATTTTTTGTAAGATTTAATAATTTAAAATTAAAAAAACAAACCAATAGGATTATTATAACATTTTGTGTGTTGGCTATTTTTGTACTTCCTTCTATTTTTATTCTAGGTAATTCATATCGTAGTCATATAAGTTCTGGTAAGAAATTTAGTTTTTTAAACTTTACAGAAATGGTAAAAAATTCTAGGGAAACATCATTTAAAAGCTCAAATTTGATATATATTTATAATCGTATTACAGGAATTAGTGCTTTTTTTCCCACTGTTGCATATGAAAAAACAAAGAAGGACAATGGAGTTTCTTTTTGGAAAAACCTTCTTACAAGAGGAAGCTATCAGCCAGAAACATATTTTGGTTGTAATATTTTAAAAATAGTTTGTCCTCCCAGACTTGTGACTTCTTTTGCACCAACTGGATGGGGAACCTTTTATATTTACAATGGAATACCTGGAGTAATCATTGGTTTTTTGGTTCTTGGTAGTATATTAGCTTTTTTTGAATATGCAATTGAAAGTATGATTAAAAAGAATGAAAATTTAATAGCATTATATACTATAACTTATGCCATAATTTTTCCTGCAATGGCTTTTGAGGGGACAATTGTATTCTTTTTTAAAAGGCATGTTTTATCCTTCATTCTTGCCTTTGTAATTATCAGTAGTGTAGCTGTGCTTGTAAATAAAATGACAAGCAAATTTACTTTTAAAAAAGGTCAGAAAGTTATAACTACTGAATAAAACTATGCTACGAAAAATTACTCTTCTATTATTTAGCTCAGTTTTTGCGAAAGGATTACAATTTGTTTATTTTTTCCTTGCAGCTAATGCATTATCAAAAGAAGCGTTTGGTCAGTATACAGTTAGTATTACCTTATTTATATTAACAGCCCAACCCTTGTTGGAGTTTGGAACAGAACTACTTGTCACAAAGTCCTCAGCAAATGGTGATGATAGCAAGTTTTATCAAATTACAATTTGGAAATTAATAATATTTCCAGTACTTTTAAGTATGATTGTAACTTGGGGTTTTTTTTTCTGGGAAATTCCTTTTGATCTTCTTTTAGCTGCTGGCTTTATGATTTTTACACGAAGTCTAGAAATTGGTTTCATGGCTTTGTTGCGAGGAAAACGTAAAAATCATATTGAATCAATACATTTATCTTGTTCTCGTGCTTTAAGTCTTTCTTTATTAATAATTTGGATATTTTTGTTTTCTGTAAAACTTCAAGTTTTGCATGTCGTGCTTTTTCAAATTATTGGCTTATTTATTCCTCTAATGATTTTATTTACAAAGACTCTTAAAATTTCTGAGTTTCTAAATTTTCGTTGGATTGATCTAAAACCACTATTAAAACAGGGAGCACCTTTAGCTTTAAGTTCTATTACTTGGCTAATTTATTTTAAAGTTGATATTCTTTTGATTAGTAAATTAGTAGGAACAGAAGATGCTGGAGTTTATGAGATTGCTTATAAAGGTTTAGAAGCTTTATTCATTATTCCTGCTATGATTATGGCTGTATTTTTTAGTCAATTGGCATCTGAAAAAAAAATACTTGAATATAAGCAAACTTTTGTAAAAGCGATATTAACTCTTTTGGGACTTGCAATTGTTGCTCAGGTTGGAACCTTTTTTATTGCTCCTAAACTATTGCCATTTTACTTACGAGAAGATCAATTGGAAGTAATTCCTATCTTGAAGGTACTTTCATGGACGATTATACCTGTTTATCTAGCATATCTGACAACTCAACTATTGATTCTTCAAGAAAATAGTAAAATCTATTTGCGAATTACGATTTCAGGTGCTTTATTAAATGTGGTTCTAAATCTTCTTTTGATTCCTGATTATAAGCTTTATGGTGCGGCATTTGCGACAGTAGTCACTGAGCTATTTATTTTAGTAGTAAGTTTTTATTACTCAATGAATAAATTCGGAGAGCACCTTGAAAAAAAAGAATACTCCAAAGCCTCCTAAACGAATTTCTGAGGTTTTTATCCAAGAAGTTGTTTGTATACAACTTCGGTAAGATTAGCTGTTTTCTTCCAAGAAAATTCCTTACTTTTTTCTAGTACTTTTTGACTAAGTTCTATTCTTGATTCTTCATTTTCTAACATTGAAATCATAGCATCTTTAATTGAATTTATAGAGAGAGGGTCTACATAAGTTCCAACTTTTCCAGCTACTTCAGGAAGGGAAGATGTTTGAGATGTAATTACTGGTGTTCCACAAGACATCGCTTCCAATACAGGTAAACCAAAACCTTCATAAATTGAAGGGTACACAAAACTAAGAGCACCTGAATAAAGAGGAGGTAAATCCAAATCATCAACTCGACCTAATGGATAAATTTTTTCTTGAGCAAGTTCCTCTTTATTTGAACCTATCCCACTATCCAACCAACCACTCCCACCTACTAAAACTAATCCGACATGTTCAAAAGATGGTTTTTTCTTTAATTCCCTAAATGCTTCAATCAATCGTTTTAGATTTTTTCTTGGTTCAAATGTGCCAAGACTTAAAAAATATGTTTTTGAAAGCTGATATTTAGAATGAATATTTTCAATAGATTGAGAAGATGATTGAGTAAAATGCTCTGAAGCTGCAAGTGGTGTTACACTGACTCTATCATTTTTTAGTTTTGGAAATTTTTGAAGTAAGTCACTTTTTGTTGATTCAGAAACCGTGATAATATGATCTGCATTTTTGACTGCATGTGTGATCATATGTTGAACCAGAGTAGCATGTTTTTTAGTAAATAATTCTGGGTATTTAAAAATAACTAAGTCATGGATAGTACTTACTGTTTTATAAGGTCTATTTGGTAATCGAGAAATGACATTATTATCAAGAGTATGAAACAATTCAACTTTTGAAAGACTAGCTTGTAGTGGAAGAATTATTTTTCCTCGAAGTAAGCTACTTTGTGTGAAATTATGAACACCTTGAACTAATTTTATTTGATTTTTTGGAAGTAGTGAGAAGTCAGTAAGAGGCGAGGCAAAACCATGATAATTAAAGTTCTTATTTTGCAAAAGGTTTTGTATTAAATTGATTGAATATCGTCCTATTCCAGCAGAAAGCAAAGAATATGTTTTTAAGTCAATTCCTACTTTTGTTGTAATTCCCATCAACATTCCTAAATTAATGACTCAGATTTTCTTCCTTTATTAGTAATGAGTTAAAGAACTTAGTGCATATAGACTTATCTAAGTTCTTTCAATTCAAAAAGTAGCTATTAAAATAGAGCATTAGAATCTAAGTCCAAATTTCTAGATTCCAGATTGTTTCTAAAGTTGTTTTTTGCCATAATCTTTTTCCTAGAGTCAGCAATAGTTAAAAATGATGAAGGAAACTAATGGCAATTCATTCTATTTATGAAGGACACCTTTTTATTAATCGCTATGAAGTACGTGAATTAATTGGTGAAGGTGGTGTAGGACAGGTCTTTCTTGTTTGGGATAAACAAACAAAAGAAGAAAGAGCTTTAAAACTGGTTGATATCCGAAAAAAACGAATTCCACTTGAATCATTAACTCGTTTTAAAAATGAAGCTGAAACATTGAAGTCGATTCACCATGAATCTGTGGTGAAATATATGGACTTCTTTGAGGAAAATGATGTTTATGGTCTTGTGATGGAACATCTTCCTCTTCCTACACTGAGTGAGTATTTAAAAACATCTGATCAAGTTCCAATTTCTACGATTTTTCAACTGTCCTTAGTAATTGCAGAAGCTCTTGTTTTTTTACACAAACAAGGTTTTGTGCATCATGATTTAAAACCATCCAATTTTATGGTGGATTTTTCTCAGGATAAGCCAGCCGTAAAACTTTTAGATTTTGGATTCTCCCAACTGGTCTCTATTGATGAGCAACATATTGGTGGAACCCTCGCTTATATGTCTCCTGAGCAAACAGGGATCTTAAAAAAAACAATTGATCAAAGAAGCGATTTATACTCTTTCGGAATTATTTTATATGAAATGCTAACTGGAAAAGTACCCTTTGATAGTCATGATCCTGCTGTTTTAGTTCATCAACATATTGCACAAAAACCTACCCCTCCATCTCAAATTCGAGATAATATTCCTCCATTTATTGAAAAATTAGTCCTCAAATTATTAAGCAAAGATCCATATGATCGTTACCTAACTACAGAAGGTTTACTCAATGATTTAAATCGATACTGTCGTTTATTGAAAAAACAAGATTCTACTTTAATCGATTTTTCATTAGGAGAAGAAGACCACTTTAACTCTTTTCTACAAGAAAATCCTTTTGTTGGACGTAAAAAAGAGCTTTATTGGACAACTAAATTTCTTGATGAATCTACAGATTATCAAAAAGGTGGTTTAATTTTAATTGAGGGAAGTTCTCGGATTGGAAAAACAGCCTTTTTAAATTTTATTTATAATAAATTACAAGAAAAAGAAGGAAAAACAATTTTCTACACCATCAAAAAAGAAGAGTTTGAAACACCATATTCAGAAATAAAAGATATTTTAGGTCATGCAATTGAATTTTTAAAAACACAATCTCCAACACAACAAGAATTATTAATTGAAGAATTTAAAATTGTATTTCAAGAAAAATTTGCTCTCTTTGTTCAACTGCTTCCAGAATTAAAATCATGGCTTACCATTGAAGAGTATAATTCAAAAAAGGCGTGGAGCAATGAGGATTATAGGGATTTATTTTGTGACTATTTAAAACTGATACAAAAATATCATCAACGTTTTGTCATTTGTGTTGATGAACTCCATTCTCTTGGTGAATCAACGTTAAATGCATTATTAGGAGGGCTTGAGGATTTAACAGAATATCCTATTTTTATTATTGCAACTTATAATCTACAAAAATTACCAAAAAAATTGTCTGAGAGAGTAAAAGAATTATCTTTGCTTGATTATGTAAAACGAATTGTAATTCCTCCATTAACAGAGAGACAAGTAACAGACTTAGTCCAAAAATTATTTTCAGATCAATTGAATCATGCAACAGGTCTAAGCTCACTAATTTATGAATTTGGTTTTGGAAATCCTAGTTATGTTCGGAGTATTTTACGAATTCTGATTGATCAACAGAAAATTCATTTTAATAAAAATAGATGGGAATTTGATTACAAAGGAGCACAACAATTTCTTCGAGATGAGTTTACAACAGATATAGTCGAAGATAACCCTATTTCTGGATGGAAAAAACAGGATCAAGAAGTTCTTATTCGTGGAGCCGTATTTCAAAGAGCTTTTTCATTTCATGCCATTGAATTTTTGGCAAAATCTTCACCCAAAATAGCAAAAATTACTTCAGAAAAAATTATTCAAGTTATTGATAATGCAATAAAAGAAGAAATTGTAACGGTTGATTCTAGAAAATTATACAGTTTTTGTGACCCAGCACTAAAACAAAAATTACTTCAAAAATTACCAAATAAAACAAAAGATAAATTACATCAACATATTGCAAAGTTCTTAACACAATATTGGTTACCAAAACATCAAGATGTTGCTTATGACATTGCTTATCATTGGGGAAAAACATCAAAGTATAAAGAAACCGTTCAAGCATATTACAATGCTGCAAAAATTACAGATAATGGCATTTCACGAAGTACCTTATCTGCAAATTATTATAGTTATGCTGTTCAAGTATTGGATCAACATGAAACTAAGGGCATTTCTGTTGATCTAGAGTTTGAAATCCGAGCAAAATCAATTCAACAGCAACTTAGTATTAATCAAAACTATGAAGAAATATGGAATGATGTTCTTGATTTGGAAACGTTAGTTCGTGGTAAAAAGAAGAGACTTGTTGAAATTCTTTACCTAAAAGGTCTTGTTTCTTTTCTCTTAGGAAAAAAAGAGGATATGTATAAGTACAGCCAAATCTTATTTGAGACAGCAAACCGTCCTGAAGATGAGGTTTATACTGTTCAGATATTGAATATGATGGGAAGAATTGCTGGATTTCATTCTTATGAAGAAAGAGTCCAACAATTAACAAAAGGAATTGAACTTGCCTTTAAACATAATGTACTTCCTTTTGTTCCAACATCAGTTTCTATTCTAGCAATCTTACTTGCTTATCTGGGACGTTTTGAAGAAGCCGAACAACGAATTCATTCCTACTTTGAGCAACTGGAAAGTCTAAACTTCAAAAGTGTAGATTTACACCGAACTGTGGCTCTATTCTACCTTGAAAAGGAGCGTGGTAATTATCGTGAAGTTCAACATCTTTCTGACAGAATTGAAGGACGACTAGGTGAGTTAGTTAGTTATGGAACATTTCTCATTAAATCAACGGTTGCTCACGGAATGGGAATGTTGGGGCATTATAAAGAGTCACTTATTTTATTTGAACCTTTATTAAAAGAAAATGTAAAAATTGAGCAACAGATGGGAAGGTCATCAGCACTTCCTGGAAGAATCGAAGTTGCATTACAAATGGATGAACCTGAAACAGCTCTAGGTTTTATTGAAGAACTGCAAGAAATCATGAAATATCGTTATGATGCACAACGTTTATGTATATCCCATATTTTTCTAATTCATGCATACACGGAACTAAATCAGCTTGATAATGCTTATGAAGTGTATGAAAAGGATGCTCTTCCATTATGTGAAAAACTCAATGCAAAACTTCTTTTCTTTCATCTTCGGTTTGCACACTTAAAGTTAGAATGGCAGAAACATAAAAATGAAGATGATCTTTCAAAAGTAGAGACTTTGCTTAATGAAATGTTGGAGTGTGGAGTTACAGGATACTACGAATTATATAAAGAGGAGTATCATTCATGGGCAAATCATCGAAGTGATTCTTCACACTCTTATTCTAGCGTCATGAATGGCTATGCTGAGTTTGAAGAGTTAATGGAAATTAACCGAAGAATCACCTCTACCTTAGATATAAGTTCAGTATTTGATTCAGTGCTTGATGGAGCAATGAAAATTACTGGAGCAATGGAAGGGTATCTTTTTATTTGTGAACATGTTTGTGAATACGACAAACATAAAGGAATACTCCCACCTTTAAAACTCACTCGAGATGTTCAAGGAAATACAATTCCAAAAGAGACACAGTTATTTAGTAAAAATATTTTATTTGAAGTATTGGAAGGCAAGAAGGGGATTATTACACGAAATGCAAAAAAAGAAAAAAAATGGAAAGAACATCAAAGTATTTTACTTAAAGACTTACGTTCAATTTTAGCCATTCCTATTCTTTTAAAGGATCAGATTATTGGAGTTTTATACTTAGATAATCATAGTGCCGCATCTGTTTTTACCTACCAAGATCTAAATATTGTAGGAATGTTTGCTACTCAGGTTGCAATTGCAATTAATAATGCATGGATGTTTCGTAAGGAAAAAGCAGCGAGAGAAAAAACAGAAAAGACATTACAGATTTTTGAGCAATTTGTTCCAAGGCAATTTACAAAAAATATTGCTCAAGGAGATATTGAGTCGCTAAAAACTGGAATTTCAAGAGAAGATCGGTATTCAATATTATTTTCTGATATTCGAAGTTTTACCACTCTTTCAGAAAAAATGTCACCAACAGAGACATTCCAATTCTTAAATACATATCTTCGTAAAATGGATGCTCCAATCCGTAAAAATCAAGGATTTGTAGATAAGTTTATTGGTGATGCAATTATGGCTTTATTTGATCAAAGTCCAGATCATGCTGTGCAAGCAGCTTTAGGAATGTTGGAGGAGTTAGAAGAGTATAATCAATTTCGAACTCAAAACGGAGACTTGGCGGTTAATATTGGAATTGGTATTAATACTGGTGATGTGATGGCTGGTGTAATTGGTTCAGAGGAAAGAATGGATACTACGGTGTTAGGTGATGCGGTAAATATTGCATCACGAGTAGAGTCTTTAACAAAGCATTATCAAGTTCCTTTACTAGTTACTTGTGCAACTCGCTGTGGATTATCTGATATTCAACAGTATGATTTGCGATTGATTGACATTGTGAAAGTCAAAGGCCGAATGAATCCAACCCGTTTATTTGAAATTTATAATTTAGATGAGCCTTCTTTAAAAGAAAAAAAAGAGAAGTTCTATCCACAGTTTCAAAAAGGATTTGATGCTTATCAGGAAGGATATTGGATTCAGGCAAAACATGAATTTGAAGAATATTTGAAGAAAGTACCAGTAGATTTTGTCGCAAATATTTTTATTGAACGTTGTAAGTTATTTGCAACCATTCCACCAACTTCATGGAATGGAGTTTTTCAATTGGACAAAAAATAAAGTTATTTTTTATATGCATCTAGCATTTTTAATAGACTTTCTTCATTTCGACTAATATTACGCCTTGATGCTTTTTTTTCTAATGCTAGAATGGCATCTTTATGCTCAGCACTTGAAAGGTAAGCTATTTTCTTTTCTCCATTAAGAAGAGCAAGGACAATTGCACTTTCTTTATCATTTTTTGCCTCATTTGTTTCTTTTGTTGTTGATTTTTTTTCTTGAGAATCCTTCATTGCATCAACAATACGTTTTTGAGTAACAAATGTTTCTGGAAGATCAATATCTTCATAGGTTGTAATTTCTTCTCGATCAACAACTTCATTAGAATAAGTTTTTCCTTTTACAATGGTACTGACTTGAGAAACCTCTTTTTCAAAGATAGCTGTTTTTTTGAAGACTAATAAGGCTGTATTGACATGTTTTCGACCAAATGAAAATCGTTGTGCAAGAGTCTTTTCTTCTTCCATTAGATAGATATGACTATGAATAGGAAGAGTAATTCCTTTCAACTCTTTTTCAACTTTATAACAGTCAAATTCACCAACACCATCAGATTTAATAATATCAACAATACGATAAAATTCTTGAATTCCAAAATTTACTAATAAATGATAAATATTTTGTCTTCTTTCATAAGGCCATTTTTCTAGGGCTTTTTCTTTAAGTCTACGAGTAACATCAATCTCTTGAGGAGTGCCATTAATTTTAACATTAGAAAAAACAGCCATTAACCCACTAGATGGAGCTAAGTAGAGCTGATCTAAAACATCATTAAAATTTAATTGAGCAGGAACATAGTGCTCCTTTGTTCGAACAGCAGGTAAATCATCCTGAAGTGGATTTTTGGGTTTGATTATTTTTGTCATAACACCACTATTTTGATTTGTTTGTTCTAGTTTGCTCGTGTAGGTTCTTTTTACTCTCTAGGTAGTCATACAATATGTTTGCCGAAGTTCTATAAGAAGTTTCCCTTCTTGTATATTGCTTTGTTTCCGAGTTGAAGTTAAATGAGTTTAAATCAAGTTGATAAAATTTTTCGGCGTATTCTTTTACTTGCAAGTATTCTTTTTGGGGTCTCTAAAGTTTTTTATGAGAACCAATGGTTGAATGCAGGATTTTTAATCACAATGACAGGAGTTGTTGGGTATTATACAAATTTTTTAGCAATTAAAATGTTGTTTAAACCCAAAAAGGGAAAAGTCTTAGGTTGGGAAGGATTGGTTCCAAAAAACCAACCTAAAATTGCGAAGAATCTTTCTAATAGTATTCAAACTCAATTATTAGCACCAGAAATTTTAATTGAATATATCAGTGAAAATAATTTAATTGAAAATACAACCCTTAATATTGCAAATTGGCTTGATAAAACACTTAAAAAAGAGACTATTCGAAGAAAAATTACAATTCAAATTACAAATATTCTAAAAGAACGAGGGCCTATTATTTTAAGTACATTCTTCGATATTTCAGAAGAATCTTTAAAAAACATGGCAAGTAATCCAAAAGAAATTGAAATTGTTTGGAAAGCTCTTCGGGAAAAAATTGTAGAATTTATTCGTGCTGAAGAAAATCGTCAGTTTCTTGCTGATAAAATTCGTGAATTTTTCTTAGAAGATTTACCAACATTGAGCCACAATATTGATCAAGCAGTAGATCATTATTTAGATTCAAAAAAAATGATGGGTTCAATCGGAAAAAAGGTTAAAAAATTAACTGATATAGATGAAGAAAAAATTCAAGAATTATTAGCAAACTTTATTAATGACCCAAAGACATCCAACCAAATTATGGATGGTTTAGATAAAATGGTTGGAGATTTACAAGAAAAGTTAAATTCAACTGAAACTCAAGAGTGGATTCTTGAAAAACTAGAATCTTGGATTACATCTTCAGGATATTTTACTCGTGAGAATCTTTTGCCTAAAATTATTGTTAGGCTTGAAGAGTTTTTAGATGTAAATCAAAACTGGGAAATTTTAGACGATTATTTTTTACGTTTTGTTGTTTGGATTAAAGAAAACCTTGTTGAATTTTTAAATACACCACAAGGAATTGAGTGGTTAAAGTTAACTATATCTAGTTTGATTCAACGGATTAAGATTGTTCAAATTGTAGAGCAACAAATCCTCGCTTTAGATACTGATGAATTGGAACAACTGATTTTAGATAATACAGGTGGAAATCTAGTTGTTATTCAGACTTTAGGCGGTGTTTTAGGCTTAGTCGCAGGGTTGATTCAAGTAAACTTACTTTTTGCGATTCCTATTTTTGCTGTTAGTGGAATCGCATGGATACAATTTATTTTAAATAAGAAAAAATTTCAAAAAGAAGAGAATTCTTAACTTTGAGTTTTTATCTTTCTGGTTTTGAGTATTGCTTGTAATTTTATTTTTCCTTTCTCAAGAAATTGAGAAAAATCTTTTGTAGATTGAATTCCACTGATTTGTGCTAAAATTTGATTATGTGGAGATAAAATTGCGTAAAATGGAAGTG
>JBNMNM010000056.1:0-11114 GCA_051275585.1 bacterium
CTTACAATTCTTGTTGGAAGAGTTAGAAGCGTAAATAATTTTTTGAGCTTACTTTTTGCCATTGTAATACTCTCTGTTCTTAGGAAAGTCCTTTTTATTAATCTTGTTCTGGCTGATAGGTTCTACAAATTTGATCAACATGTTTCAGTAAGGTAGGAAATCGGTATTTACCATCCATCTGTGCAATATTTTGCTTTACCTCATCTAAAGAAATGCCTTTGGATGTAATGAAAAGTGGCTTTTTACTCTCTCCTCGACATAGTTTGCTTTCTTCTGAGGTTCCTCTAAAAAAACTCTTTGCAACTCCAATTACAACTATTTTTTCTTCCAAAGCTTCATATAAATATCCTCCCAATCCGTTTTTTTGCTCTTCCCCTAAGTGTACATAACCATCAACAATAATGTGAGTTGGTAAACTTGGAAGTTGCTTTAAAAGCTCTAAAATACATGGAAGTTCTCTTTGATAAAATTCTCCAGGAATATACTCTTTTACATCAGTAATTTTTGCAACTAACTCTTGTTCTGGTTTAGCATCTGACCAGTTCTGAAATAACACACCTGCAATCACAGCAAAATTTTCACGATAATCAACATCAACAGCTAAGATCATTTAAAAACTCTAAACTTTATTTATGGCTTTGTTTTGTCTTCCCTCAAGTGACGACCATAATGAAATAAGTCCGATCACAGGGCCAATTAACAGAAAAATAAAAATAATTTTTGAATCTATATAATTCGATAAACTAGTTAGTAATTGAATACTTATAATCGTTACAGAAAATCCAATGCAATTTACAATCGTTAGTGCCGAACCAACCAACTCTTTTGGTGCTGTTTTTGCCACTAATGTTGAAAATTGAGGTGAATCACCTACCACAACAATTCCCCAAAAAACTAAAACACCTAAAAATGCTTCTTTTGGAAGAGAAAACAAAAACGGTGAGATCAAGCAACACAAGCCTGAAGCAAATAATTGAATAAATGCAATGGTTGCACTACCAAATCGTTGAGAAAGAAATCCGCCTACAATACAACCTAAACTACCTACAGCAATAATAATAAAAGACCACAATGAAATATTCAATGTGACTAATCCATTTTTTTCAACATAGATTTTTAAGATCACAGGAATAAAAGCCCATAAAGCATAAAGTTCCCACATGTGCCCAAAGTAACCAAAAGATGCGGAACGAACTCCTTTTGACTCAAAAATAATGGACATTGCTTTATAATTAAATTTTGTTCCTTTGGCTAAAAAAGGCCCATCAGGAACAAAAATCCACATTAAAATTCCGCCTAATAAAGAAAGTCCTGAAATGGAAATAATAATTACTTTCCATTCAACTGCTTGGTTTGTCGCTTTTAAAAAATGTGGAAATGCTGTTCCTAAAACTAATGCTCCTACAAGAAATCCTAATGCTTTCCCTAAACCTTCTTGATACCATCCTGCGGCTATTTTCATTCCAATGGGATAAATTCCAGCCAGAAATACACCTGTAATAAATCGAAAAATTAAGAGTGAGGTTAATCCACTTGCAAACCAATAAACACATAGATTTGAAAATGCTCCAAATACAGAACAAATAAAAAAGATATTTCTTGGAGAAAATCGATCTGCAATCGCAAACACCGCAAAAATTAAGGTTCCTAAAATAAACCCTAACTGTACCGCTGAGGTCATACTTCCCAATAAACTTGCAGGAAGATTCCATTGTTTTTGTAGATCACTCAAAACAGCATTACTTGCAAACCAAAGTGAGGTTCCTGCAAATTGAGTCAGAACAATGATTGGTAAAATCCAAGGAGGCTTTTTTTCCATAAAATTGATTTAATTTTCTTCTTCTGAGTTTTTCTTTACTTTCTGTGCAGTTAGATTAGTCAATTCTTTTGCCATTGTTACAAAGTCAGAGGGCATTAAAACAATCGTTGTTGTATTATTTTCAACTCCAACTTCTGTAATCATTTGCATTCTTCGAAGTTCTAATGCGGCTGGATTTTCTGCAATATGTTTTGCCGCATCATTTAACATTAAAGAGGATTCTTGCTCTGCTTCAGCCTTAATCAAGCGAGATCGTTTTTCTCGAATAGCTTCTGCTTCTTTTGCCATTGCTCGTTGCATGGTTTGTGGGATTTCCACATCTTTCATCTCAACAAGTTCAACCTTTAATCCCCAAGGAGTTGTAATTTGATCAACAATTTCACACACTGCTTGATTGATTTTAGTTCGATCTCTAAGAACTTCATCTAAAAGATGTTGTCCAACTACATTTCTTAATGTGGTTAGTGCCGCTTGGTATGTTGCTTCTGGATAATCTTTAACAGTCGTAATCGCCAATTTAGGGTCATGAACTCGAAAATAAAGAACAGCATTAACTTTAATTGTAACACTATCTCTTGTTACTGTTTCTTGTGATTCAATATTTACAGTTGTAGTTCGAATATCAACTTGAACCTTTTGATCAACAATAGGAATCACCCAATACAATCCTGGACCTTTTAATTTTTTAAGCCGACCAAGTCGGAAGATTACCCCTCGCTCATACTCCCGATCCATTCGGAGACCAGCAAGAATAAAGATTACACAGATAAAAAAAAAGGGAGCTATATTAGTGAGGATTTCTTCAAACATTGAACCACTCTAAAAAGTCTAGTTAAAATAAAAAATAGACTAATATAAAAGCTTAAACTAAAAAAGCCCTTTCAAGAGAATTTCTCGAAAGGGCTTTCTTTAATCAAACATCAAAAATATCAATTGGCTCTAAACCAAATAGTATTTTTTAGTCTTAGCTAACACGCTCAATTACAGTTGCAACACCTTGTCCAAGACCAATACACATAGTAGCAACACCAAAAGTTGCATCTTTATCTTGAAGAACATGAAGAAGTGTACCAGTAATACGAGAACCAGAACATCCAAGAGGATGACCAAGAGCAATCGCACCACCTTTGATATTGATCTTATCCATTTTATCGTTAAGACCTAAATCTTTGATACATGGAAGAGATTGAGCAGCAAATGCTTCATTAAGCTCAAAATAATCCATATCTTCAATTTTAAGATTAGCTCGTTTAAGAGCTTTCTGAGTTGAAGGTACTGGACCATATCCCATAATTGATGGATCAACACCAGCAACTGCCATTCCTCGGATTTTACCCATTGGAGTAAGTCCAAGTTCTTTAGCACGATCAGCAGACATAACTAAAAGAGCAGAAGCTCCATCAGAAAGAGCTGAAGAGTTACCAGCTGTAACAGTTCCACCGTTCGGGTTGAATACTGGTCGAAGAGCACCAAATTGCTCAAGAGTAGTTTCAGCTCGGATTACTTCATCATCAGTAATCATTTTAACGAAACCATCTGCATCATGTCCTTGAATAGGAACGATTTCATTCTTGAACTTTCCATCAATTGTTGCTTGATGAGCACGTTGATGAGAAGTATATGCAAACTCATCTTGTTGCTCACGAGTAATTCCATAGCTCATTCCAAGCATTTCAGCAGTCAATCCCATCATTCCAGCACCTTTTGCAATGTGCTTACTGATTTGAGGATTGAAGTCAATTCCGTGCATCATTGGAACATGACCCATATGCTCAACACCACCGACAACAAATACATCACCGTTTCCAGTCATGATTGACATTGCTGCTGTATGTAAAGCAGACATGGAAGAACCACAAAGTCGATTTACAGTCTGAGCAGAAGAAGTAAAAGGAATATCAGTAAGAAGAGAGATATTCCGAGCAATGTTCATTCCTTGCTCAAGAGTTTGTTGAACACAACCCCAAATTACATCTTCAACTTCAACTGGATCAAGTTCTGGATTTCTTTTAAAAAGAGCATTGATTAGTTCTGCTGAAAGAACTTCTGCACGTACATTTCGAAAAACACCAGCTCTTGAACGTCCCATTGGACTTCTAACGGCATCTACAATAACTACTTCTTTCATACTTAATTCTCCTATCAGTCTTAATGATTAGTTTGCGTAGAAAGTTTTACCAGCTTTTGCCATTTCTCGCATTCCCTCAGTTACTTGGTATACTTTTCCAATCTCAGCATACTTATCAGCTTTCTCACAGAATTCTGTAAGTCCAAGAGAATCAGCATACTTCAATGCACCACCACGGAATGGAGGGAAACCAAGTCCAAAGATAAGACCCATATCAACTTCGTTTGGAGTCTCAACAATTTTATCTTCAAGACAACGTACACTCTCTACCACCATTGGAATCATCATTCGATCAATGATTTCTTCGTCAGTGAACTCTTTTGTACCATTTGGTTGAACTGCTTTAAGAAGTTCTTCTGTTTTAGGATCAACAGATTTCTTAACTCGGCCTTTTCGGTCAAGAGCATAAGAATAGAAACCTAAATCAGTTTTTTGTCCAAATCGTCCTTCTGCATACATTACATCAAGAGCAGTTTTAGACTCATTTTTCATTCGATCAGGATATCCAGCAGCCATTACATCACCTGCATGGTGAGCTGTATCCATTCCAACAACATCAAGAAGATATGCAGGACCCATTGGCCATCCAAACTTCTCCATTACTTTATCAATTTGCTTGTAGTCAGCACCTGCTTCAACAAGTTTCATGAATCCAGCAAAGTATGGAAAAAGAATTCGGTTTACTAAGAAACCTGGGCAATCATTAACAACGATTGCAGTTTTTCCCATTGCAGTTGCGTAAGCTACAGTAGTTGCAATTGCTTTTTCGCTAGATTTCTCACCACGAATAACTTCTACAAGAGGCATCTTCGGAACTGGATTGAAGAAATGCATTCCACAGAAATTTTCAGGTCGTTTAAGACCTTCAGCAATATCACTAATCAAGATTGTAGAAGTGTTTGAAGTTAAAATTGCATCATCTGCAACTACACCTTCAAGCTCTTGAAGAACTGATCTTTTTACATTTACATTCTCAACAACAGCTTCAACAACAATGTCTGCATCTTTAAGATCATTGTAAGAAAGAGTTGCAGTGATTGTATTAAGAACGCCTGCCATTTGACCTGGAGTCATTCTTTTTTTGTTCACTCTTTTTTCTAAGATTGAAGTAGCTTCACCTAATCCTAGTTGAAGAGCCGCATCGTTGATGTCTTTCATGTATACTGGAATTTTTTTGTACGCTGACTGGTATGCAATACCACCACCCATAATTCCAGCACCAATGATAGCACCTTTTTTAACTTCTTTAGCTTGTGACTTGTATTTTTTAGCTTCTTTTTTAAGGTATTGATCACTTAAGAAAAGATTTACTAATGAGTTTGTTACAGCAGTTCTTGCAACTTTAACAAACTGTTTAGCTTCTTCTTTTAATGCATCATCACGGCCTTTATCAGCACCGTTTTGCATTGCAATCACAGCTTTAACTGGAGCTTTGTAATGTGGCCCAGCTTTAGCAGCGATGAATCCTTTTGCACCTTCAAATACCATTAAGCTTTCATAGCTTTTTAATGGTAATGGGTCTAATTTTTCTTGTTTCTTAGCTTTCCAGTCTAACTCACCTGAAATTGCACGCTTAACTAAATCATATGCACCTTCTCTTACTTTTTCAGGAGCAACAAGAGCATCTACAGCACCTACTTTAAAAGCAGCGTCAGCTCGTTGGTCTGAACCAGCAGCAATCCACTCAATTGCGTTATCAGCACCGATGATTCGAGAAAGTCGAACAGTTCCACCGAATCCAGGAAAGATTCCTAATTTTACTTCTGGAAGTCCAATTTTTGCAGTTGTTGACATTACACGGAAGTCAGCAGCAAGAGTGATTTCACAACCACCACCGAATGCAATTCCATTAATAGCACAAACACTTGGTACTTCTAAGTCTTCAAATTTATTAAATGTTGCATTAGCATTTCCTACCCACTCCAATAACTCTTCTTCGGGGAGAGAGAAATAGCCAACAAACTCTGTAATATCAGCACCAACGATAAAAGAATCTTTACCACTAGTAATAACTACACCTTTTACTGCACTGTCTGTCTTGATAGCTTCAATAGCTTCATCAAGTTCAGTAAGAGTAACTTTGTTAAATTTGTTTACAGACTCACCTTGTAAATCAAACTTAAGCTCAACGATGCCATCAGCATCTTTTTGGCACGTTATAGCCTTACCTTCATATAGCATATAATTAACTCTCCTCAAATGTTACTTTGTGGGATTCTAAAGAATAACGGTTAAACATTTGTAACTTGTATTCGGTTCATTTGCAAGTACTTACTTGCATGAAATACGAACAAGCGTTCTTTTTTAGAATTAAACCTAGTTTACAAACTTAGCTTCCTGAAAATCTATCGTATCGTACACATTTACAGTTACTTTTTCAAATGATTTCAACATTTAACGATATTCCTCATAAAGTTCATCTCTCCATTGAAGTAAATCGCTAAATTCTTTAGCTAGTTTGTCCTGAGTCCAACATTTTCTAAAATTTTTACCAATTGAAATAATTTTTGCATCTACAGGTTTAATCATTTGAATTGCAACTGCCATTGTAATATCAGCGTAAAAAGAGTACATTTTTAAAATGAGACTATAATATTTGTATAATTTTTTTAGCAAAAAGAGAACTTAGGTTTCTATTGCAATTTTTTGAATTGCATCACTTTCAAAGGTATGAACCCCACCTTGCTCTTTTCCTGCAATTATTAGCATTGCTTGTGCCACTGTTTCAGCATCTATTGGACGATATTTTTCAAGTCCACCTACCATCAAATTAGAAAGAGGTTTAAACATTTTTTTTCCTAAATCTTCAAACACCCGTTTTTCATCACGATCACCCAATAATAATGAAGGTTGAAAAAGAAATAATCCATTAAACCCTATTCCTTTTAAGTATTTTTCTAATTTTCCTTTTACTTCGCTATAAAAGAAGGGTGAGTTTTCATTAGCTCCCATTGCTGAGATACAAAAAAAACGATTACTTCCATTTTCGAAACAGAATTGAGCTAAATTTAAAGGATATCGTAAATCAACATTAATAAATTGCTCTTTACTTCCTGCTTTTTTCTTTGTTGTTCCTAAACAACAAAAAACATCATGGGCATGTACATCTGAATTCAATAGTGATTCATCTAAAGATTCAAAATCTACAATGTATTCTTTTAATTTCTCTGCAACTCGATTTAAAGGTCGTCGACCAAGTACAGTTACTTTTTCATATGTGGGATCATCTAACAAAAGATCAAGAACACACCCACCAACTAAACCAGTTGCACCGACAATAAGTGCTCGTTTTTTTATTTCAGTTTGATTTTTCATAACTTCCTATCCTAAACTAAAAATCTTTTTCTATTGGAAAAGCATATCAACAGTGAAAAATCCACTAGCCATAATTAAAAACAAACAATACAAAAAGATTTTTCACTAGTATTTTATAAAGAATAAAAACTCTTTTAAGTGATTTTTACATGACAGCTCTTTCAAATCAACAGTCCTTAACATTTCCATTGTCATGTCCTAGTTGCAAACAGCTTGTATTTTTGCATCATGATGGGGAACTACTTTATACTTTAGATAGTATTAGGCCTCCTTACCAAGAACATATTTGTTCTCATGTTGCTGGAGAAAAATTCTTTCAACTAGAATCAGTTCAAGAGCTTCTAAACATTTCTTGGGGAAGTTTATCAATCCCAACACCAAAAATTAAGGCTCAAGAATCACGAGGACGGAAAAAATATTTTTCAGGAATTATCACTAAAATTAGTAAGGACAATGATCAACAGTTACTTGAGATTATGACTGATGAATCTACCTTGATTAAAGTTAGTTCTTTTCCTGAAACTAGCAATCTTTCTGCTGGTATGTTAGTCAATTTAACTTTTCTTGTTTCAACTCAAGATCGAAAGTTCCGACTAAAACAGATTAAACCAATTTACCTGAAAGATGGAAACATTCAAAAAAATACTGATATTGAATATTACAAAATTCTCATTTCAGGGCCTGAACAAGAAAAACTAGAGAAGTATATCCAACAGTTTTTAGCTCTTCTTCAACGAAAAGAATGGGGAATCTTTAGTATTACACCTCTAAAAAATGAAGATAACCGATATTTTAGAGAACTAAAACTTCCTTCTTCTACAAATATTAAGGCCATTTCAGAAGAGTTACCTTCTCCATTTACTTTTAAACTATCGATTCAACAAGTTACAGATACAATTCGAGCTTAATTTTTAAGGAAAGAAATTATGGTATTTAACCCCTATAAAATTTTAATGGTTGACCCCGCTGCATCATTTGATGTGATCAAAGCAGTATATCGTGCTTTGATGAAGCAAAAAGAGGTTCATCCAGATTTAGGTGGTGATACCAATCGAGCACAGGAAATTAACAATGCTTATGAGATTCTTTCAGATCCTGTAGAAAAAGAAAAACTTGATTTACTACTACTTGCTGAAACTAAAAAGGAAGAAACAAAAACTATAGAACAAATTCTCGTTGTTTGCACTCATTGTGCAACATTAAATGAGTTAGAAAGTCGACAATTTATTTCTGTAGCCAAATGTGGTTATTGTAGAAGATCATTTTTTGAACCAGATTCAAATAATGAACATGCTACTTATGAAGAACCACAGCACTATCCTGAAGAACCTCCAACAACAGAAAAAAAGGAGAAATTAACTCCTGAGTTTGCACAGTACCTTTATAATAAAGGTCTATATCTTCGTGCGTTAGAAGATTATTTGCATTTAATTCAAGTCGAGCCAAATCAGCCAAGTCATGCTTATCAAGCAGGGCTTTGTTATTATCGGCTTAAAAACTTTGAAAAATCATCTCACTACTTTCATCTCGCAGTAAAAAAAGAATCTCATAATTTTAATTATAATTTCTGGCTTGGAAAATCGTTGTATCGATTAAAACAATTTTCACAAGCCATCGATTATTTAGAGAAAGCACAAAAATATCGAGCCAACAATCTTCATTGTTTAGCTATTTTAGGAACTTGTTACTTTAAGGTTGGAAATTATTCAAAAGCAATCTTTCGATTGAGTCCTGTAATTTCACAAAAACCTGGATTATACCAAGCAATTTATTGGATTGCATTTTCCTATTTTAAAGAGCAACGTTTTTCACAAGCCAAAATATATTTTGAGCGAGGAAAACAAATTCTTCCTCATATAAAACAAATTGATGATATGATTATAGCTTGCGAGCAATACATCTAATAAGACTACTTATGATTAAAAACTTCTTTTTGTTGCTACTCTTTATTCTTCCCTTATCAGTTCAAGCAAAAAACCAACAATTATACTCTCTTGAAAAACAGATTAAATCATTAATGCCTGGCGGTATTTTGATTTTCCATGATGAGAAGGGAAAACCCATTCTTCAAATTAATTCTGCAAAAAAAACTTATCCTGCATCATTATTCAAAATCCCTTTGGCACAAGTTGCAATTGAGCTTTTGGGAGAAAATTATCGTTTCAAAACTCAATTTTACCAAAACTCAAAACGTGACCTTTTAATTCAAGGATTTGGTGATCCGTTTTTAGTCTCAGAAGAAATTGCTATTATTGCAAAGCAACTTAAGAAAAAAGGCATTACTAAAATTCGTAGAATTTATTTAGATCCATCTAAGTTTGCAAATAATATTAGAATTCCTGGGGTTACGGATTCTTTGAATCCATATGATGCTTTGAATGGGGCCTTAATCGTAAACTTTAACACTATTAATATTCAAAGAACAAAATCAGGAAAAATTTTATCCGCAGAAAAAGAGACTCCTCTTACTCCTTTAGCAAAAGAAAAAGGAATTTTGATTAATAAAGGAACTACTGATCGAATTAATCTTGGTTTTCAAAAAGCTGATCATCTTCGATATGCAGGTGAACTATTTGAGATCATTTTTCAAAAATATGGAATTCAAGTTCAAGAAAAATTTTCAACAGCTCATATTCAAAAGAAAAATCATTCATGGAAATTAGTTTACACTCATAGAAATTCCAGAAAGCTACATACGATTCTAAAAGGTCTGCTTCGCTATTCAAATAACTTTATTGCAAATCAAATTTATATTATTTTAGGCACAAAAAAATATAAATTTCCAGCAACTCGTGAAAATGGAACGAAAGCAATTGCACAACAAATCTATCATCATTGGAAAATAGCTCCTCAAAATCTAGTCTTTGATGAAGGCTCTGGAATCTCTAAAAATACAATCATCAAAGGAAAAACGATGATACAAATTATGGAAAGATTTCGGAAATATCACTTCTTATTAGCAAAAAAATATGGAGTCTATATTAAGAGTGGAACTCTCACTGGAGTGTATAACTATGCTGGATATATCCCAACAAAAAAAGGATTGCGTCCTTATATCATTTTAATGACACAACAAGTAAATCAACGTTATCGAGTGCTTAGAAAGCTAAAAAAATATAGTCAGTTATGGTCATCCTCAAAATAATCAGTTTGACCATACTTTAGAAATTTATTCTCTCCGAACAGTCAAACGGCTATTATGTTTAGATCTTTTTTGTTTCTGAGCATAACCCTCAATAATTTCTTTTCGTCTTTTCTCTAAGTTCATTGCTTGATTACACCATTCTAAAATTGATTCTAGAAAATTAGAATCAAAACCAAGAAGATTTGCTAAATCCATTAAAAATTTCTTTTCTGTTGAATCTACTCTTCCATCTGCTGCAATTAAATGAGCTACTTCAGAGATAATTGAGGCTAAAACTGTTGGAGAAAATCCATTAGGAACTTCTTCTAATAAATGAAAAGGAATATTTTTATCAATAATTGCCTGTTGAATTTCTTTTCTTTCATTTTCTTCTAAAAAATAAAATGCTTTTAGAAGAAAATCTTCTTCTGAACTATGAAGGGACTTATCTATAATCATGGCTTTAGCAAGTAACAATGCATACCATGACATTTGATCATCTGTGAAATTATTAATAGGTACTTTCATCAAAAACACTCCATAAAAACAAAAATAGTAAGCTAAATTGGGTATTAAAAAAACTACACGCAATATAATTGAACATGAACGATTATTACAAGAAAATATATGATAAGTAATAGTGCTAAAGTAATCCAGTATTTAATTATCGGTAAGTTGTTGAAAATTAAGTTTTAAATGGATATAAAATACTGGTTTACCTGTGCCTA
>JBNMNM010000057.1:0-11078 GCA_051275585.1 bacterium
AGTGATTATTGATCATGGAAGGCGTAGCTACTCTGTATATGGAATGCTTGATAGAATCTTTGTTAAACTTAATGATTTTGTAAAATCAAGACAAATTATTGGTCAAGTTGCTTATCATCCAATACAGAAAGATTATCTTTTTTACTTTGAGACTCGTTATCGAGGCAAAGCCGTAAATCCAATGCAATGGTTCAAAAAATCAACTTGGACTAATTAGAATTTGATTAAGTCATGGAATATTTAGAAAAAATGTTAAACCCTTTAGTTACTGATTTTTTTCAGTCTAGTGATTTTGAACAATCACTACTTAAAGGAGATGGGTCAGACCGTAAAATCTATCGTTTTACAATGAAAGGGAAACCTCCAGTTATTGGAGTTCACCATTCAGATATTCAAGAGAATTATGACTTTTTATTTTTAACTCGTCATTTTCAACAAGAAAAAATCCCTGTTCCTGCTATTTACGAAAGGCACAAGGATTCACATTGCTATCTATTAGAAGATTTAGGCGACTATAATCTAGCTGAGTATTTAGCTACGTGGAGAGAACAAGGCGATTCAATTCAAATTGTTGAAGCATATCAAAAAGTTTTGAAATGGCTCCCTGCAATTCAAACGAAAGGTGTCGAAAAACTAAAAGACTTTTTTTATGATCGTGTTATGGATAGCTCTGCCTATCAAACTGATATCACATACTTTAAAAAAGAGTTTATCGGACGAACAAATCATGAACAACTATTAACTCCTGAAGTTAATGCAGAGTTGGATACATTTGTTGAGCGATTATCAAAATTAGAACCCAAATACTTGGTATATCGTGATTTTCAATCTAGAAATATAATGTGGCAAAATCAAAGCCCCTTTTTCATTGATTATCAATCCGCAATGTTGGGGTCTCTTCATTATGATTTAGCTTCTATGCTTTACGCATCAAGAGCATATCTAACGGAAGAAGAGCGAGTAACTCTAATTAAATATTATTTAGATATTAGTGAAAGTACTCAATCTTTAGAGAAATTTTTAGAGGAATTTTATCTATTTGTTTTAATCAGAAGAATTCGTTCTTTAGGTTCTTATGCCTTTTTATCTCTTGCAAAACAAAAGGCCTATTTTTTTCCAAGTATTGAACCAACATTAGAAGAAATTATTGGTCTACTTTCAAACCTAAAGGAGTTGAGTGGATTTTCAAATTTACTAAAAATGATGCAAACAATTCATGCTCATTGGGGTGAACAAGCTGATGCCCTAGAAGCTAGCACAACTTCCGCATGACATTAATTTGCCACACCATTCTAAGTTACATTGAGTTGTTTTTCCTTCTAAAGCAAAAACAACTCTTTCCATATGTGATGTTCTAGAACCTTTGACTCCAAATACTACTTTTTTTTCTGCTCGTACTTGTAGTTCTTTAATTGTTTCTGATAAATCCTGAATCAAATAAATCGAAAGCTTAGGATATTTTTCTTGAATCAATGTTTTTAAAACCTTTCCTGTCTCTCCGCCTAAGTACATTGCTGTTAGATTCTCAGGAATTTTTGAGAGAATTACATCTGCACTTTGTTTTAAATCATCTTCTAACTCAGCCAAATTTCCAATTACAGCAATATATTCATCGGCTGTAATAGAACAGATGGTTTGCAGCATATTTACAACAGACTCAGGATTAGCATTGTATGAATCATCTAAAACCCATGAGTTTCCAATGCCTTGTTTTAATGTAGATCGTCCTTTTTCATTTGGAAGGTCTTTTAATCGAGATATTGCATCATCAAGTGGTATTTTTAATTGTTGGCTAATGATCAACAATGCACTGATTAAATCACCAACATGATTTCCTAATTGATTAACAATAACTTCTTTTTTTCCAAAAGAAGTCTCAAAGTCAAAAACTTGAGTTTGGTTTTGTTGATTAATTTCTTTTAACTTCCAAGAGTACTCTGATCCATTTCCAAATGTTTGATAGACTTTATTCTTTGGCTTTATTTTTTCAAGAAAAGAATCATTTGCAGGAATTAAACAAAGTCCATTTTCTCGCTGATAAGAAAAGATTTCTAATTTTGCTTTATATGTATTTTCAATGGAACCAAACTTACCAAGATGAGCATGTCCAACATTTAACAACAATGTAATATCTGCGGGAGAAATTGAGGAAAGAAGTTCTAATTCGCCAATGCCTGAGGTTCCCATTTCTAAAATAACTAGCTCATGTTCTGGCTGAAGACTAAGCAAGGTTATAGGACAACCAATATGATTATTAAAACTTCCTTGAGGCTGAAGCACAGAAAAGCTTTGACTAAGAACATGCCCTAGCCATGTTTTCATCGTCGTTTTTCCTGCTGAACCTGTTAGAGCAATAATTTTTCCTTGAAAATTCTGACTTTGCTCATGAGCCATTTGATGAAGTGCCTTTAATGAATCTGGAACTTTTAAAATTACAAGACCATCCAATGCTTCAACATCTTGCTCAACAATAGCTACCTGAATTGATGTTCCTACAACGTTAGAAAGATATTTATGACCATCACTTTGTTCACCAGCCCATGCAAAAAAAATCTCTTCATGAGTAATATTTCGGCTATCAAAAGCTCCACCAACTAAAATTTGATCTGGATTTTTTGGACGAGTAATCCACTCACCACCTGTAATTTCTTGGATTTTTTGAAATGTTAACATCGAGCCAATTGTTTAAGATCTTGCATTACTTGCGAAAAAAGTGACCAAAATTCATCATTAGATTCAGGAAGTTCCTTTTCAGTAAAAGAAATCCGAATCAATCCCATTGACTGCTCAAAAGGAAGTTCTAAAGCCTTAAATGTTGAAGATTGTTTTTTACTCTTCGCATTACATGCACTTCCTGTACTGACATAAATTTCTTTTTGTGCAAGATGATGCAATAACACTTCACCAGGAACATAAGGAGTAATCAGATTTAAAATATGAGGAACTTTCTTTTCAAATTGAAGAATTTTTATTTCTGGAAATAATTCTTGAATCTTCTGTGTGAACCAATCATAAAAATTTTGAACTGCTTTTTGATTCTTCTCAAGATTTTTAATTGCAAGGTCTGCTGATTCTGCAAGAGCAACAATTCCAGCCACGTTTTCAGTTCCTGACCGAAGTCCAAATTCTTGTCCTCCTCCTTGAATTTGAGGAAGTAATCGAATTCGACAAGTCATGATCAAGGCTCCAATACCCTTAATTCCGTGGAATTTATGGGCACTAATTGAGTATAAATCAACACCTAGCCTCTTCAAAGCAATAGGTATTTTCGAAAATGCTTGTACTCCATCAGAATGAAAAATGGTCTTTTGATTTTTCTTTCGAATAACTTGATTAATCTTTGCTAGATCTTGAATGATTCCAGTTTCTGAATTCACATGTTGGATTGAAACTAAACAGGTATTTTCATCTACAAGTTCTTCTAGATGTTCCAAATTAACTTGTCCTGTTTTAGGTTCAATTTCCACAAATCGAACTTCACAACCCCATTTTTCTGCACTATGCAAAGCATTTGTAACCGCAGAGTGTTCAAGCGGAGTCGTAATAATATTAAGTTCTGGAATTTTTTCAGGTTTGTAGTGGTAGAGAGTCCCTAGAATTGCGAGGTTATCGCTTTCTGTACCTGATCCACAAAAGATGACTCCTTCTGTTGGAACACGAAAAATTCGGGCTACCTTTTTGCGTGCAAGTGTGACTTTTTGAGCGGCCTTGATTCCTACAGGGTGCACACTAGAAGGATTTCCAAACCCATCTTCAAAACAGGCTTGGATATGGGGAATAATTAACTTATGGGGTCGAGTAGTGGCCGCATTATCGAAGTAGTACATCTTTAAAACTTAGTCTAAATATTGGTAGGCATTTTTAAATAACTTTAATCCTTCACCATCTTCTTCAGAAAATTGAAGTCGAGTCCAATGAGGATGATTAGTATAGTGATTATAAGCTTCTGGATGAGGCATCAAACCAAAAATGGTTCCTTTTTCATTCGATAATCCAGCAACATTTTTCCATGATCCATTTGGATTAGCTGGGTACTCAGTAGTAGAATTTCCTTGTTCATCTGCATAGAACATTGTTGCAAGATTTTTATCTAAAATCTCTTGCCCAACTTGATCATCAGCAACAACAATTTTTCCTTCTCCATGACGAATAGGAAGGTACATTTGCTCAATTCCTTTTGTAAATACACAGTTACTTTTTGGATTCACTGCAAGATTTACCCATCGATCTTCAAATTTCCCATTATTGTTATGAGTCAAAGAAACTTTTTGATCTGAAAAAGTAAGATCTTCATGAGGTAACAACCCTAGTTTAGCAAGAAGTTGGAAACCATTGCAAATTCCCATAATCAGTTTTCCAGCTTGTACAAATTCTTGTAATTGGCCTCGAATATTTGCATTCTCAGAAGAAGCATATTTAAATCGATTAGCTCCTACTCTTGCAGAGCCTAAATAATCACCATCCAAGAATCCACCAATACAAACTAAAAAGTCATAATCAGATAAATGAACTTCACCAGCTAAAAACCGAAGGGTATGAACAATGTCAACTTTGCTAGCTCCAGATTGAGTACAAGCATAAGCAGTTTCTTTTTCGCAATTCAATCCCATTCCAGACAGAATTAATGTTCCACGATTTTTCATTGAGTTGATCCTTAGTGGTTTGCAAGAAATAGTAAAAAGCAAGAACGTCTTTATTTGCGGGAACCTAAAGGGTTCGTTGCTTTATGTCGATAAAAATTACCTCTTAAGTAAACGGAAAAATTCACTTTTATAACTTAAATTATCCCGAAAGCATCCAAGCATTGCAGATGTTGTCATAATAGAATGTTGTTTTCCAACACCACGACAAGTCATACACATATGTTGAGCTTCAATAACAACTGCAACTCCTTTTGCTTTTGTCTCTTTAAGCAAAGCACTTGCAATTTGATAAGTAAGTTCTTCTTGAATTTGTAGTCTTCGAGAAAAAACTTCCATTAACCGAGCTAACTTACTAATTCCAATTACTTTATTATTTGGAAAATAGCCTATATGACATTTTCCAATAAAAGGAAGCATGTGATGTTCGCATGTTGAATATAGCTCAATCTCAGAAAGCACTACCATTTCATCTGATTGAGTTGAAAACGTTTTTTCTAAAATCTTTTTAGGATCAATACTATATCCAGCAAAGATCTCTTCATAAGAACGAATTACTCGATCAGGAGTTTCTAGCAATCCATCACGATTAGGATCGTCACCTAAATAAGTGATCAATTTACGTACACACTCAATCGCTTCTTCACGAGTTACAACGTCTTTATTCATGCCTTTTCCTTCTTTCGATTCACGAGTTACAACTTCTTTGTTCATGCCTTTTTCTTCTTTTGATTTTCAGCAACCAGTTGCCCGCAAGCAGCGGCAATATCTTGTCCTTTAGAGATCCGCAATGTAGCGAGAACTCCATGATCTAGCAAGTATTGTTGGAATGCTTTTACATTTTTTAGAGAGGGAGAATGAAATCCTAAATCTGGGTTATCATTATATGGAATCAAATTAACTTTTGACTTGGTTTGATGTAGAAGTTTGACCAGCTTTTTAGCTGATTCAATATTATCATTAAGATTATCAAATAAAATATACTCAAATGTAATCCTTTTTCGTGCATCTAAAGGAAAGTCTCGACAAGCTTGAATCAACTCTTCGATTGGATATTTTTTACTCAAAGGCATGATTGCTTTTCGAGATTCTTGATCAATTCCATTTAATGAAACGGCAAGGTTTGCTTTTGCTCTAGTTTCTTTTCCAAATTCAATAATTTTAGGAATAATTCCTGAAGTTGAAACGGTAACTCTACGAGAAGAAAAATCAAAGCCATTTGGACTCAAAAGAACTTGCAACGATTTAATCGTATTTTCATAGTTATGGAATGGTTCTCCCATCCCCATATAAACAATATTTCGAATTCGATTGCCTTCAGGAAGCAAAGAAAAACCATTCACTACTTGTTCAACAATTTCTCCCACCTCCAAATGACGCTTCAAGCCCATTGTGCCTGTCATACAGAAAGTACAACCCATTGCACAACCAACCTGAGTTGAAACACAAATGGTATAATGCTCCCCCATATTCATCAAAACAGACTCAATTTCTGAACCATCATCAAGTTTTTGTAAAAATTTGATGGTCCCATCATCAGAAGATGTCTTTTGAACAATAGGACTGTGCTCAAATATAAAGGCCTTATCTAATTTTTCACGGAATTTTTTTGATAAATTCCCCATTTCATCTAATTTAAAAACTTGGTTTTTATAAAGCCAGTTGTACATTTGTTTAGCACGAAAAGGTTTTTCTCCTACCTCTTCAGCCCATGTCCGAAACTCATCTTCTGTTAGACCTGTAATTTTACGTTTTAACGAATGATCATTTCCTACAACAGCATTGCTCATAAAACCTTCAAATTGACTTAATGAAGAAATATTTTTATTTATTTGTGTAAAGCGGAATTTTACCAAAAACAGTGGGATAAACTACTCAAAATCAAAATCAAGATCAAGCACGATCATAATTTGGAGCAATTTTTTTGTAAAAACTATTTAATTCCGCTGTATTTTAAAGATAAAGGATGTTTTGAGCATTGAGAGGATTTATTAGAAAAAGTTCTCTTTTTCTAAGATAATTTGATTATGAGGAATAATTAAAATCCAAATGAAATATAAAAAGCTTGTCGTTTATCAGCAGTATCACCTGCGGTTTCACCTGTTTCTTCGTAATAAACAGTATAACCAAGAACTGTAGTCTTCCCAAATGAGACTTCAGCACCATAACTAGGCTGCCCTTGACTATATCCAGCCCTTATCGAGATAAAATTATAGGTTTCATTTGGAAAAAGTCCTAACTCTATCCCTGCATGAATCCTACGAGTTAAAGTTGTATCTGTTGTTGAATCTGTTGATGTTGGAAGTGGCCAATTATAGGTTAAATCTCGAATATCTACTGCCATTGTTAAACGAAAAATCCCCCATGTTGGAGACATTGAAATTCCGACAGCATATTCTTCAGGTTCTTTTGCCTCAACATAAGTATCACCTAAAGTTCCGAAGTCCATTCCTCCAATATTCCGTGCTACAGCAGCAATCGTAATTCTTGCGGCATTTGCAAAACGATACATTAATCCAATGTCATACGATGTATCTTCACCTATAGTGGCATTATCAGGAAAAGAAGGAAAAGAAACACTATTATAAGCATCTTCTAAGGTATATGTTGCACTCATATACTTTCGTTTTACAGTTCGATAAGCAAGACCAAGTACCAATTGTCCAACACCAATAGGGATAGAAATACCACCTTGAGAAACAGTATCAAGACGAGCTAAAATATCAATATTTGTATTATTAATAGTTACACCTGAAATTGTAATATCATTTCCAGCTGAACCTTTTACTTGTAGAATAAGCTCTTGAAAGTAATTTGCTCCAATTGTAAATCCTTCATCCGCAACATTAATGAATAAATTGGCTCCAAATTGTAATTTGGCATGTGCATTAGCAGTTTCAAAATCACTAACAAAGGTTAATGAATCTGCTTGAGTACTACTACTTAGTCCTCCAGATTGTAAGCTAGCAAGTAACTGTGTTGCACCTTCATTATATTCCGCATGAAGAAATGCGTCTGCCCACCAAGTATGAATATTTGCTAATGCAGCTGGATTGTAAAAAAGTGTAGAATTATCATTTGCACTTGCAATTCCTGTATTTCCCATTGCTAATGCACGGAAACCTTGCCCCATTCGGAAAAATTCTCTCGCTTGCAAAGAAGCTGAAAACCCAATAAGACAAAAACAAAATACGATAAGCTGAATCCATTTTACTTTCATAACTCAACCATTATTAATAATTAACTCTTCAACCCCAAATAAAGTCTATGGAATCATCATGTGGAATAATTCCGTTTTCATACCTTTCAATCTACCGAATAATTCAGTTATTATTTTTTTTGCCTATTGTTATAGCTGGCACTATTACGCTTTTTCAAAAGAAAGCCAATGAAAAAAATATAGCCCTTCTTAAGCTGTTCTTACATAACTTTCTAATTTCATTTCTATTAATTACGTTTACTTTTGGAATTGGAGATTTTCTAGGCAACTATGCCAAATGTTATATTCCAATTGATAACTTAGAAATGGTTACCCGTCTTTTTGGGACTGTGCTTGGTTTCTATTTATGGAATAAGATACGCCAATGGTGGAAAAAAAAGCAAATATCATCTAAGAATTCTGTGAAATAAAAGGATAATACACTGAGTTATTCACTTTGATTGATTTTATTTTAAATTGATACTCAACCATTATATTTTCAAGTGCATCATGTTTTACTTCAATTCTCTTTTTTCGAGGAACAATCGTTATCTTTGCAGAAAAATTCCCATATTTTTTCTCAATATCGAATAGAGTTTTAAAAATTGCAGGTTCCATATAAATTGATGTACTTTTTGGCAATGATGCACGAAAAAATACCCATTTTTGGGATCGTATTTTTTTATATAAATATGAATCGGTTGCAACATGAATCATTTTTAAAAATTCTTCCGAAGAAATATAATCATGAGCAATTTTATCCAAACTCCAATCTAACCGAACAGAAATAAATCGTCTTCGTCTTCCCTTTATCCAATGTGTTACTTTCTTTTTACTTTGTTGGGAAAATCGAATTTCTGGAATGTTTACAACAAACGATTTTGGAATCTCCAATTTTCGACTTTTGTAATGATATCGATCAACAGAGTCTGAAAGTGTTAATTTTTTAATTTTATAGGTATTCCATCTCTTTCGACGATAATTTCCTTTAACTTTTACTACTCGAAAAAATATTTGCTCAACAATTTTAGGTTGAATCAAAAAATAATTTTGATGCTTTGAGTAAAATCTTTCGTACGTTTCACCTCCGATTGCAGAAAAAGGAAGTAATGTTGCTAGTAAAAAAATGGTAACTATTTTTGACGTTTTCATAGAGACCTCCAAGTGCTATGAGTTGCAAATACAATTTAGGTCTAGTTTATTTATTATCGGCATTTACGTTGAATACTTAACCTTAAACCAGCATTTTTTTTATTTAATTTATGAAAGTAGCAATTAGTATTGGTGATATTAATGGTGTTGGTGTTGAATTAGCTTTAAAGGCTCATCAAAAAGTTTGTAAAATTATTGATCCTCTTTACTGTATTAATCCCCAGTTACTTCAACAAGCAGCTGCAAAATTAAAGCTTTCTATTCCTGAAAATATCGAATTGTCATCTGTTGCTAGTAACTTCAAAATTCAAGAAGGAACAGTTTCTGAGGACAGTGGTCTTTACTCATTTCAATCATTTCAACATGCAGTTGAACTTGCTAAGAAAAAAGAGGTACAAGCCATTTGTACTCTTCCAATCCATAAAGAAGCTTGGAAGCTTGCAGGCATTCAGTATAAAGGACACACTGATGCATTACGAGACTTCTTTCAAGAAGATGCGATTATGATGCTTGGCTGTAAAAAAATGTATGTTGCTTTATACACAGAACACATTCCACTACAAGAAGTTCCTTCTCATATTGAAAAAAATAAGTTGGCTAAATTTTTGATTGATTTTCAAAATGAAGTTCAGAGTAATCAGCCTATTGCCGTTTTAGGGTTAAATCCTCATGCAGGTGATCAAGGCGTTTTAGGAAATGAAGAAAGAGAAATTGAAAAAGCTGTTGCATTTACAAATCAACATTTCCAAAAAAATATATTTACGAACCCTATGGTTCCAGATGCAGCATTTACACCTGCAACAAGAAAAAAATACCAATACTATGTTGCAATGTACCATGATCAAGGATTAGCTCCTCTGAAAGCACTTTATTTTGATGAAGGTGTAAACATTAGTTTAAACTTACCCATTGTTAGAACATCGGTTGATCATGGCACCGCTTTTGATATTGCATATCAGAATAAAAAGCCTTCAACCAAAAGTTATTTAAATGCCATTCACGCCGCAGTTGCACTTGCAAATAAAAAACAATAATTTTCACTAAAATTGATTACTATGGAAATTCAGTTAATTCAAAATCAAATTTCTGGAATTGATTTATACCATTTGACCTTTCACGTTCCATCAGAACTGAGTCAGCAGTTTCAAACGGCTGGACAATATGTAGTGCTTCAAGATGGAGATCAAAAAGGATTTTTTGCCCTTGCAAGCAAACCTCAAGGAGATCAATTCGAATTTTTGATCAAAAAAGGAGAAGGCTTTTCTGGTGAAATTATTCAGTATCAAGAAGGTAAAACCATTGAATGTTCTCCAGTACAAGGGAATGGTTTTCAATTCAAAGACTCTGAACAGCTTGATTTACATCTTTTTTCAATGGGTAGTGGAATTGCTCCATTTAGAGCATTAATTCTTCAATACCTTCAAGATGAGATCAAAGCTAAAAGCATCACATTATGGCAAGCTTCATTTACTGATAAGCATCTTCCTTTTTCTGGTGAATTTGCTGACTGGAAAAAAGGTGGTGTTACCATTCATGAATGCCTAGACCAACATGAAGAAAGTAAAACCATTTGTGATCATTTACGGTCAGTTCAACTAAACTTAGCAAACAGTCAGTGCTTTTGGATTGGATCAAAAAATTTCGGAGAAAAATTAAAGGGTACTCTTCTTGAATTAGGATTAGACGAAAATCAACTTAGCTCCAATTTCTAAAACACTCTATTCATTTGATTTGAATTTCTATGAAGAGCTACTTAATTCGGAGAGTCTTACTAATAATCCCGACAGTTATTGGAATTACTCTTCTAACATTTGTCATCACACGATTTGTTCCAGGTGGTCCCATCGAACAAATTATGATGCAGAACCAGTTTCAACAATCACAAAGTGGTGGTTCTTCTAGCTCTGGAAGCTTATCTAGTCGGCAAGGTCTTTCTGATGAAGATTTGCAGTATCTCAGAAAATTTTACGGTTTTGATCAACCTATTTTGGTTGCGTACTGGGAGTGGTTAAAAAAAATTGCAATCTTTGATTTAGGTGAGTCTTATCGCTATAACGAGCCTGTGTTAGATTTATTAAAAAGTCGTC
>JBNMNM010000058.1:0-11077 GCA_051275585.1 bacterium
AATGTTTTTGCATTCAAACTTTGTTGAAACTGTTTTTTTGGATAATGCTTATTTTTTTTATGAAGTAATATTCTTAATTTTCGTAATAAATAACGTTGGTAAAACTTAGAAAATCCTCGATTCAAACATTGGCTTGTTTTTTTTAAATCAAAAGGAGCAGAAACAGCAATTGCATTAACAATGTCTTTTTGTTTAGGGTTCTCTCCTAACCATTTTAATAGAACATTTGCTCCAAGAGAAAAACCAACAATAGAAATAGGGGTATTTGGTTCTCGTTTTCGAATTTCTTGAATTACAAATGAAAGATCTCCAGTTTCACCACAATGATAGGAGCGTTTTAAACGATTTGCAGATTCACTACAGTTTCGAAAGTGTACAAAAACACCTCTCCAACCATTCTTATCAATTGCCTTTAGAATTCCACTTGCATACTTCGATTTGATTGATCCACCTAGCCCATGCAAAACAATAACGATCGAACCTGATTTTTTTAGTGTCCAATTCAGATCTAAAAAATCACCATCAGGCAATTCAATTCGTTCTTGTTTTGTCAGAAGTTTAATTGTAGGACGAAAAATGGTAGGGTAAACTGTTTGGAAGTGGCGGTTTTTCAACCACCAAGGAGCTTTAAAACTCATAATTCTTCTTTTACTATAGAATCAGGAACATACGAAATAATTCGTTGTTTTCCTTCAGGAAGAAGCTTTTTATCATACATTTTTTGAAGACCTTCAAACTTCAACATTCTTTTTTCATGATGATCAAGATGACGAATCATTACACATTCACCTTGAAATAATGCTCCATCATCAACCATTAAATCACAAGTATAAACAGTTCCCTCTAAACGACCTGGATTATGAATCTCCACACGCTCAATGGCTTGAATATTACCGTAGATTTGCCCTGAAATAATGATAACATCAGCAATAATATCTGCTTCAACAACAGCTAATTCACTAATAATAACAATACTTGGACGTTCATTTTTACATGTAATTCGTCCACGCATCATTCCATCAATTCTGAGGGTTCCTTCAAATTTAATTTCTCCCTCAAATCGACTTCCTACCCCTAAAAGGCCTGACATAGGAGCATTTTTAGCACTCCATTCATTTTTTCCACTCATAGAACTATCAACCTTGTGAGCTAAGAACATTGATTATAATATTACTCAACAAACAGTTTTTTTAAATTTCTAAATGTTTGTTTTCCAATTAACTGTCCTTTGTAAGAATAAAGAAAAATTGTTGCCTCAGTATAATACTCACCTACCCCTGTAGTAACTGATTTAGTAATTTTCCTCTGTTTTTGGCGTTGAAAATAGTATTGATATCCTGATTTATAATTCTTTGGAAAACCATTTTCACCAAGAACAGCTCTTTCAGAAACAGACCGATAAATTGCTGGAGTTTTATCTCGATTTGTTAATGTAATAAATAAATAGCAACCAATTACCCGATAAGGTTTTGACAAATTACTTAAACGGAAAGGTAGATATAATTTTTTTCCTTTTAAGTAAGGTTTAAAGGCTGATGCATGAAGCACATTCTCTGCCCTTAAACTATCTAGTGAAGAACTAGAATTCCAAAGTCCTTTAGGAGAAAACTTTTTTTGCTGTGTTAGAACTCCTTTTACTTTCTCTTTGCTTTGCTTAGTTGATGTTCCACTTTGGAATTGATCATGATCACGGCGAGCAAGTAAATTTTTCATTCGATCTAGTTTTTCTTCTACTGTAACTAGTGTTCTTTTTAGTTTTTCATTTTTTTCTTTTTGCACAAAGTAAAAAGCGGTAAAAAAACTAAAAGTCAATATTGAAATTACAAGTAGAACAATTGACAGTCGGAGCTTCCAACTCCGAACTGTAAATGAAAGTGGAGCACTTACGTTTTTAATGACCGTGATCGTATACAGATCAGGACTATCCATAAGTTATCTTTCCTATCTTAAATTAAAGCCAGCTTTTGCCAACTTAGCAATTACCTTATCTTGAAGATTTTTTATTTCTTCTGATCCTAATGTTTTTTCTTTAGAACGAAAAACAATGGAAACAGACATTGATTTTTGTTCAGGTGCTTCTTTTGGATAGTATAAATCAAAGAAATTTACTTGAACTACACTTTTGCTAGAAGCTAATATTACATCTTTAACTTCTTGAAAATATGATTTTTTAGGAATCAACAAAGAAATATCAAATAATACAGGAGGAAACTTATGTAACTCTTGAAATTGATATTCTTGATGTTCAATTGCAAACATTTTTTCAAAGTCAAGTTCAGCAATACAAACATCGTGCTTTAATGAAACTTGATCTCGAAACATTGGTGCAAAACTAAAAATTTCTCCAATTTTTTCTTTTCCAGAGAAAATCTCAGCAGAAATATAAGGATGTTGGAACTTTCTTCTTTCTTCTTCTTCCGTTGCTTTCCATGAAACATCACTAACTTGAAGCTGAGAAAGTACATTATTTAAGTCATGCTTTAATTCATAAAAAGCATCACCTAACTCTCCTGAAGTTTTAGACAGTCCTAAAATCAGACGATTCTCCTCTTTAACTTCTTCTCCTTGTTTTTCATAAACACGGCCAATTTCATAAAGTTTGAATTCTGGCTCGTCTTTTTGATTTTCAAGGATTGTACTCACCAAATGAGGAAGTAGTGTTGTTCTCATTTGATTTTGATTTTCTGCAACAGGATTTAACAATGTCATCACTTTAATATGCTCAGAGACATAGGCTTGCTCTGTCGCTTGATCAGTTAAAGGATAATTGTAAACCTCATGAAAACCATTATAACTTAATGTACTTTTGGCTTGTCGTTCAAAAGCTCGTTGAACATTAAAAACTGGTCGCTCAATTGGAAATAGTGGTGCTTCTGGTTTGATATTACTAAAACCATAAACCCTCCCTACTTCTTCAACAAGATCTTCAGGAATCATAATATCTTTTGTAGCTCTCCAAGTTGGAACTTGAACAGTAAAGAGATCATCATCTTTTGCTGTAAGGATAAAACCTAATCGCTCTAAAATAGCTTGAGTTTCATCTTTTGAAATATCAGCACCAAGACGAGCTACAACAAAAGAATGACTTAATTCAATTGTAATATTCTCTGAATCTTTTCCCCAGATATCAATTAACTCACCACAAACGGTTAAGTTTGGAGCAGTCAATTTTAATAATGCTGTTGCTCGGATAATCGCAAGTACCGTCATTTCTGGTGCAAGTGATTTTTCATAACGAGTACATGCATCAGTTCGAATTCCGATTCGAGTTGATGTTTTCCGAACGGTTACAGGATTCCAGTTTCCAGCTTCAAAGAAAATTGAAGTAGTTTTATCTGTTACACCTGAGTTTAATCCACCAATGATTCCAGCAACAACAGAAGCTCCATTTGCATCACAAATAGTAAGATCATTTTCTGTTAATTTTGCTTCTTTCTGATAAAGAGTCATTACTTTATCGCCGTTCTTAGCCATTTGAACGGTAAGTTTTCCACCTTCAATTTCCTCTGCATCAAAAGCATGCATTGGTTGGCCTAATTCCATCATAACATAGTTTGTAATATCAACCATGTTATTGATTGCTCTTAATCCTACTCGGAAAAGTCGATGTTGAATCCACGCTGGACTTTCAACAACAGCAACATCTTTAATTGATAACCCAGAGAATCGAGGCACCAACTCACCAGCAAGAACTTCAACATTGATTAAGTTCTCACCTTCTCCACGGAAATGAGAAAAAGAACGTCCATGCTCATAGTCAGGAGTAATTTCTTTGCCTTCAACTACTGTGAAATTAGACATATCTCTTTCATATGGTTTTAATGGAAGTTTAAATGCTGCACTTACTTCACGAGCAAAACCATAATGTCCCCAAAGATCAGGACGATGCGTAATCGATTTATTATCAACTTCAAAAACTAAATCCATTTGATCAGGATAAAGTTGATCTAAAGTTTGGCCAACTTCTGAATCTGAAGGTAAAAGTAATAAACCATCATGATCTTCAGACAGTCCTAATTCATCACCAGCACAGAGCATTCCTAGACTTTCTACGCCTCGAATCTTTGCTTTTTTAATTTTAAAATTACCTGGAAGAACTGTTCCTAGTCCTGCAAATGCTACTTTATCGCCAACTTTAAAGTTGCTCGCACCACAAACAAGATTATGTTCTTCATTTCCAGACGTAATTTTTACAAGACTTAATTTTTCTGCATCTGGATGAACATTAATTTCTAGAACTTCTGCAACTTTGATGCTTGATAAATGTGTTCCAGTTAACTCAAACCCTTCAATTTCACAAACAGTCAGAGTAATCTTTTTAACAAATTCTGTAGGATCAAGTTCAGGAACATCAACAAAATCTTTGATCCAATTTAATGAAAGCTTCATAGCGGATGTATTTTAATAAAAAATTTTCGTTTGAAATCAGTGAAAAAAGTTATTTAACTAAATGCTAAATTGACGCATAAAGCTTAACTTTCCGCCATGTAGATATCGAATATCATTGATTTTATATCGCATCATTGCAAGACGATCAATTCCCATTCCAAAAGCAAAACCAGAAAATTCATCTGGATCAATTCCACCAGCTCGAAGAACTGTAGGATGAACCATTCCACAACCTAAAAGTTCAATCCAACCAACTTGTTTACAAACCTTACAGCCCTTTCCTTTACATAATAAACAAGCAAGTTCTAACTCAAATCCTGGTTCAACAAAAGGGAAGTATCCAGGACGTAAACGAACTTCAACATCAGTTTCAAAAATTTCACTCAACATAACCCGCATGAAGTGAATTAAGTTTGCGACCGAAATATCACGATCAACTAACATTCCTTCAAGTTGGTGGAAACATGATTCGTGAGAAGCATCTGTTCTTTCACAACGAAACACTTTTCCTGGTCCAATAATTCGAAATGGAGCTTCTAAATTTTCCATTCCTCGAATTTGGATTGTTGAAGTTTGAGTTCTTAATAAATTCCCATCTTCAAAATAAAACGTATCCTGCATATCTCGCGCAGGATGATGCTTCGGAACATTAAGAGCTTCAAAGTTATAATGCTCAGTCTCAATATGAGGACCATCTAAAATTTGAAATCCCATCGCAGTAAAGATATCTTCTAAACGATACTGCATTCTTGTTACAGGATGAAGACTTCCAATTTCTTTTCTTTTTGGATCAATCGAAATATCAATCCACTCTTTTTCTGTCTGTTCTTGAAACTTAAGATTTTTTAAGGCTTCTCGACGTTCATCAATTTGAGCTTGAAGAGAAGCTTTAACTTGATTAATCAGCTTTCCGAATGCTCCTCGTTCTGCTGGTGGAATATCCTTCATTCCTTTCATTAGTGCAGTCACCGCACCTTTTTTTCCAAGATACTGTACTTTTACAGCTTCAAGATCTTGGATATTCTCAGCTTTTTCTAAGTCAGCAACAAATTGACTTTCTAGCTCTTGTAATTTTTCTTTCATGATTAATTTGTAGAAAGCCTTTAATACTTTTCAATGCAAGTACTAAAGGAATCCATTTAGAAGTCTAGAGTGAACTTATTTGAGATACGGAAGAGTCTTCAACAATCGACTAGAGTGCGAGTGGTGGACTTTGTAGATCAATTTCTCGTTCAAAAGCATGAGCGATTTGAAATAACTTACCTTCATCAAGATGCTTTCCTAATAATTGAAGTCCTACAGGAAGATTCTCACTTGTGAATCCTGCTGGAATCGACATTCCTGGAATTCCTGCAAGATTTGCTGGAATTGTGAATGCATCAATTAGATACATTTGAAGCGGATCAGCAACTTTCTCTCCCAGTTTAAATGCTGGAGTTGGAGAAACTGGTGTTGCAATTGCGTCTACACTTTTGAAAGCTTGGTTAAACTGATGACGAATCAAGTTTTGGATTTTTTGTGCTTTTAAATAATAAGCATCATAGTAACCAGAAGAGAGTGTAAATGTTCCAAGTAAAATTCTTCGTTTTACTTCAGGTCCAAATCCTTGCTCTCGGCTTTCTTCGTAAAGCTCTTGAAGATTAGAAGGATTTTCAGCACGTAATCCATAACGAACTCCATCATATCTTCCTAAATTTGAACTTGCTTCAGAAGGAGCAAGTACATAGTAAGTTGCTACTGCATGACTAATATTTGGTAGGCTAATTTCTACAATTTCTGCTCCAGCAGATTTAAGCGACTCAATATTCTTTTCAAAAATTTGAATTACATCAGCATCACACTGAGATAAATCCAACTCTTTGATCAAACCAATTTTCATTCCTTTAATATCTTTATTTAGGAACTGAGTATAATCTGGAACATCAACGTTTAATGATGTTGCATCTTTTTCATCATAACCTGCAATTGCATTCATGATTAAAGCCGCATCCTCAACATCTTGAGTCATTGGCCCTGCTTGATCTAATGAACTGGCAAAAGCAACCATTCCATATCGGCTTACTCTACCATAAGTAGGTTTCACCCCTACAATTCCGTTAAATGATGCAGGTTGTCGAATTGATCCACCTGTATCTGTTCCTAATGAAGCTAGTGCAGTACCTGCTGCAACTGATGCTCCAGAACCACCAGAAGATCCACCTGGAACACAATCTAAATTCCAAGGATTTTTTGTTGGATAAAATGCAGAGTTTTCTGTAGATGATCCCATTGCGAATTCATCCATGTTGGTTTTTCCAACAAGATTATATTCTGCATCAGAAAGCTTTTGAGTTACTGTAGAATCATAAGGAGAAACATAGTTTTCTAACATTTTAGATGCACAAGTAGTTTTTGTACCCTTGATGTTAAAAATATCTTTAATCGCAATTGGCATTCCAGCAAGAGGGCTAACAGTTTCACCATTAGCAATTTTTGCATCAATAGCTTTTGCTTGTTCTAATACTTGCTCACCAGCTAAAGAAAGATATGCCTTTACTGTTCCTTCTACTTCTTCAATTCTTTTTAAGACGGATTGTGCAATATCAAGTGTGGTAATTTCACCTTTCAACCGCATTTCATGCAATTTATGAATAGGAGTACTGTATAAGCTCATGAATCTGATCTATGGAACAGGTTGATAACGAAAAGAAAGAAAATGATATTGTTGTTTCAAAATATCGCCAAATCTAACTTGATTGCAGAATCATGACAATCAAAAAGTCTTTCTTCAGCAGAAATAAACATTGACGATCGAACTTGATTATACAAAAATTCTTGCTTCATTCCTAGAAAGAATAAACGATCAAAACATACCTTACCTTAGAATAAGACTCTCAACTAAACATAATATATGTATGAAACTTAGAAAATTATTAACTCTTCTTTTTATTTTTTCCCTTTTTGTATTTTCAAGTAGTTGCTCTGATACTGTGGGAAGAATGGTCATTAATTCAATGGCTAACAGCTTAGGAAATAGCAATGGTCAAAGTAGCTATGCTTTAACTGGTGAGGAAGACCCTGAGTTGATGGGTGAAGCCTTTCCTTTTATGCTAAAAATGTTGGAAATCATGTTAGAAAGCTCTCCAGATAATATTGATTTAAGGCTTTCAACAGTACAGGGTTTTACAATGTACTCTAATCAATGGTTAGCATTTAAGGCGAAGACATTAGAGGAGGATCATTATGATCAATCAGTTCATCTTAGTACTCGATCAAAACTCTTATATCGAAGAGCCCAAAAGTACGGACTTATAGGCTTAAATGAAATTTTTCCAAACTTTGAACAACGATTAATAAAAGATCAAAAAAATCTTTTACTAGAAATTGATGAAGAAACTGTTCCTTTAGTTACATGGACTTCTTTTTCATGGCTCGCCTATATTCTAGGTTCATCTGATAAACCTCAATTGTACGCAAAAATTCCAAGTATTATAGCACTCTTAAAAAGGACTCTCGAAATTAATGATTCTTTTGATTCTGGGATTTTACATGAGTTTTTTGTAGGTTATTATGGGAATCAAACTAAAGGAAATGATCAATTCTTTGCAAATGCTCAGAGACATTTCAAAAAAGCAGTTGAAATTACAAAAGGAAAAAAGTGTTCTCCATATCTTGCATGGGCAACATCAGTTGCAGTAAAAATACAAAATAAAAAACTATTTAAAGAGATGCTTACTAAAGCTCTTGAAATTGACAGTAATCAAAATCCAAGTTTTCGACTTGCCAATAAACTTTGCCAACAACAGGCAAAGTGGTATCAAAAGCAAATTGAAGATTTATTTTTATAATTGTTTTGGGGAAGAATCATGAAATCAAGAAATTTTATACTTTGTTTTCTCTTACTATTTTGTTTTTTTCTTGTTCCAACTACTCATGCAAAACGAGTACGAATTAAATTAGGAACCTTTGCTCCAGAATCTACATTCTGGGTAAAAGAGCTAAAAAAAATGGGATCTCAGTGGAAAAAAATTACTCGTCGATCCAAAAATAAAGTTACACTTAAAATTTATGCTGGAAATATTGCTGGTGATGAACCAACAATGATTCGGAAATTAAATGCAAAACAACTTTCTGCTGCAATATTAACCGTTCTAGGACTTTCTGAGATTGTTCCAGAAATTATGGTTTTTAATACTCCTCTTCTTTTTCGTAGTGATGCTGAAGTAGAATATGTACTCAAAAAAATTCGTCCAGAATTAGAAGCAAAGTTTGAAGCAAAAGGATATAAAGTTTTAAATTGGGCAAACTTAGGTTGGGTTCATCTTTTTACAAAAAGAAAAGTTACAACTCCCAAACAACTAGAAAAGTTTAAATTATTTGTTGGGACTCCTGAAGGTTCTGCTGTTTATAAAAAAGCGAAATTTCGTACTGTTGATATTGATAATACAGATGTACTATCTGCATTGAATACAGGGTTGGTAACTTCATTTAACTCAGCTCCACTTTATGCATTGGCTTTCCAATGGTTTGCTTTAGCTCCTAATATGATGGATTATCGTTGGGCACCTGCTCTTGGTGCAACCATTATCAGTATTGATAAATGGAATGACATTGAATCAAAACATCATAAAGAATTATTTCAGTTATCAACTGATTGGGGAATAAAGGCAGCACAAAAGATTAAAGAATTTGATGTTATTGCAATTAAAGAGATGCAAAAAAATGGTCTCAAAATTCATAAACTAACTCAAAAACAAAAAAATGCTTGGAAAAAACGATTCAAAGGAGTCCATCCTTTTATGAGACAAAAAGTATCCCCCAAATTTTTTGATAAAGTTCTCCGTTTATTAAAAGAATATCGCCAACGTTAATTTTAATTTTAATTTTTAGTGTTTATGCAACTCTCAAAAATTCGTACTATTTTTACAAAAATAGAAGATAATTTTGCTGTAATTATTATTTGTTCGCTTGCTATTCTTCCTATTTGGTCTGTATTTTCAAGAGTCCTAAAAATAGGAGAAATTCCTGATAGTCGAAATATTGTTCAGCAATTAACTCTTTGGGTTTGTTTTGTAGGGGCTGCAATTGCTGCTAGAAAAAAGGAATTACTCTCCATTGGTGATTTAGGCAGTTTGCTTCCTGAAAAATACCATAAATATACAAAACTTTTTGTTGCGATTATTGGAGTTGTATCAACTAGTTTACTTCTCTTAGCTTCATTGTTCATGAACTTGGTAAGTTACACTAGAAGTACCACTACATTGGGTCTTCCTAGTTGGCTTGTTTTTTCATGCCTTACTATTGCTTTAACCCTAATCATGTTTAGGCTTAGTCGTGACAGTTTATTAGGGATCAAAAGTCAAATTACGATTTTTCTGTTTACTTGTATCTTCTTTTGGATTTTTACAATTACAGATGAAAATTTTAATTTGATTTTTGAAGCAGCAAAAAAACTAACAGGTAAAAGTTTTAGTTGGTTTCAAATTAAGGATTCAACAATTGAATTTTTTGAACCATATCAAAGTCAAAAAGTTTTTATATTTGGAGTTATTCTATTCTTAATTGCGGCATTTTTTAAACTTCCTATTTTTCTTGTTCTAGGTGGAATTGCAACACTTGGTTTTTGGGCTGATGGAACTACAATTGCCTCTGTGACAATTGAGATGACACAGAAAATTAGTAGAAATGCATCTTACCCAGCACTTCCACTTTTTACTTTGGCTGGTTTTATTCTTGCTGAAGGTGGAGCCTCAAAAAGATTAGTAAATTTATTTCAACATATTTTTGGTTGGCTACCTGGTGGAGTTGCCTTTGCAACTACTTCCGTTTGTGCTTTTTTCACCACATTTACAGGTGCATCAGGAGTTACTATTTTAGCAATGGGTGGATTGTTAAAACCTGCACTTGATGAACGAGGCTATAGTGAAAAAACCTCAGTCGGATTAATCACAGGTTCTAGTGCTTTAGGTGTTTTATTTCCTCCAAGTTTACCCATTATTTTATATGGTGCTTTTGCATTCCAACCAATTAGCGATATGTTTCTAGGAGCTTTTATTCCTGGATTATTACTCTTTTTTATTATTGCTTTTTATGGAATGTATCGAGGTCGTGTAGAAGTAGGAAAACCTGAACCTTTTAATTTACGAGAAGCAATTCAGGCATTAAAAGATGCAAAATGGGAAGCTAGTTTACCTTTCTTAGTTTTCGCTGTTTTAATTAGTGGCCCTACTATTGTAGAAACTGCGGCATTAACGGTTCTTTACGCATTTATCTCAGAGTTTATTGTTCATAAAGACTTATCAATTCGTAAAGATTTTACTAGAGTAATCAGCTACTCAACCGTTTTAATTGGTGGGGTTTTAATTATTCTTGCAGGAGCATTAGGATTTTCCAACTACATAATTGATATTGAACTTCCAAGTAAGTTAACTGCATTAGTAAAAGCTAATATTGAGTCACCACTTGTTTTCTTATTATTCCTCAATATCTTTTTATTAATCGCAGGTTGTATGATGGATATGTACACTGCAATTGTAGTGATTTCTCCATTGTTGATTCTTCTTGCTCAGACTTACAATATTAATCCTGTTCATATGGGAGTGATTTTTCTAACAAATTTAAGTGTTGGTTATTTAACTCCACCAGTAGGAATGAACTTATTTATCTCTTCCTATTGTTTTAAAAAATCAATGCCTGAAGTTTATCGAGC